>JALYHC010000232.1 GCA_030776765.1 Actinomycetota bacterium
GAGGTCGCCTGGAGGGGATTCAGCTGCCCATCCACTACGACTTCCGCCCGCTTCGCTACACGCCGGCGCAGCTTCGCTCCGAGCTCAGTCGCCTGGGCTGGCGCAAGGTGGTGGCCTTCCAGACCCGTAACCCGATGCACCGCGCCCACGTGGAGCTCACCACCCGGGCGGCCCTCGAGGCGGAGGCCAACCTCCTCATCCACCCGGTGGTGGGGCTCACCAAGCCTGGTGACGTGGACCACTACACGCGGGTGCGGGCCTATCAGGCCATCCTCGATCACTACCCGCCCTACACCGTCAAGCTGTCGTTGCTGCCCCTGGCCATGCGGATGGGCGGCCCTCGGGAGGCCGTCTGGCACGCGATCATCCGCAAGAACTACGGGGCCACACACTTCATCGTGGGGCGCGACCACGCCGGTCCCAAGGATGCCCACGGGGTCCCCTTCTACGACCCCTATGGGGCGCAGGAGCTGCTCCGCAAGCACGAGGACGAGCTGGGCGTGCAGATGGTGCCCTTCCGGCAGATGGTGTACGTGGAGGACCGGGACACCTACATGCCCGAGGACGAGGTTCCCGAGGGAGGGCGGGTGCTCTCCATCTCCGGCACCCAGCTGCGCGCCCGCCTTTCCGACGGGAGGGAGATCCCCTCGTGGTTCACATTCCCCGACGTGGTGGACGAGCTGCGGCGTACCCACCCTCCCCGCTACCGCCAGGGCTTCACGGTCTTTCTCACCGGCCTCTCGGGATCGGGCAAGTCCACCATCGCCAACGTGCTGCTGGTCAAGTTCCTGGAGATGGGCGGCCGCCCCGTGACGCTGCTCGACGGCGACATCGTCCGCAAGCACCTGTCCTCCGAGCTGGGCTTCTCGAAGGGCCACCGCGACCTCAACATTCGCCGCATCGGCTTCGTAGCCTCGGAGATCACCAAGAACGGGGGCATCGCCATCTGCGCCCCTATCGCCCCTTATGACCACACCCGCCGGGAGGTCCGACAGATGATCGAGGAGGTGGGTGCCTTCATCCTCGTCCACGTTTCCACCCCGCTCGAGGTCTCCGAGGCGCGGGACCGCAAGGGCCTCTACGCCAAGGCCCGGGCCGGGCTGATCCAGGAGTTCACCGGCATCTCCGACCCTTACGAGGAGCCGGCCGACGCCGAGGTGGTGATCGACACCACCCAGCTCAGCCCCGAGCAGGCCGCCCAGGAGATCTTCCTCTACCTGGAGCGGGAGGGGTACATCGGAGCGACGCGCGAGGACACCTAAGGGTGGTGTCGAGCAGGGCTGGCTCCCCCCTCCCTCGGGGAGGAGCCAGGGGAAGGGTCATTCCTGATCCATGAGCTGGGAGGCGTGGTTCACCCTCGCCCTGGTGGTCGTGGCCGTCGCCGTGCTGATGCGCGACCTGCTGGCCCCCTCGGCCACCATCTTCGGCGCCACGGTGGTCCTGCTCCTCATCGGGGTGATCACCCCGGAGCAGGCCCTCTCCGGCTTCGCCAACCCGGCCCCCTTCACCGTGGCCGCCCTCTACATCCTCGCCCGGGGCGTCGAGAAGACCGGCGCCCTGCAACCCATCATCACCACCACCCTGGGCGAGGGCAGCAGCCGGCACGGCTCCCTGGCCCGCCTGCTGGTCCCCACCTCGGCCGCCTCGGCCTTCCTCAACAACACCCCCATCGTGGCCATGCTGACTCCGCAGGTGACCGATTGGGCCGACCGGCGAGGGCGGTCGGCCTCGCACTACCTGATGCCCATGTCCTTCGCCACCATCCTGGGAGGGGTGCTCACCCTGATCGGCACGTCCACCAACCTGGTGGTCTCCGGCCTCCTGCAGGCGGCCGGGCGACCCCCCATCGGCATGTTCGAGCTCATCCCGGTTGGGCTGCCGGTGGCCGTCCTCGGGCTGGCCGTGGTGATCGTCCTGGCGCCCAGGGTGCTGCCGGCTCGACGGTCCGCCCGCCTCGACCTCGAGGAGGACTTCCGCCAGTTCGTGCTGGACATGGTTGTGGTGGACGACGGTCCCCTCGATGGTCGGACGGTGGAAGGGGGCGGCCTGCGCCATCTTCAGGGCGTGTACCTGGTGCAGATCGAGCGGAACGGGGAGCTGCTGGCTCCCGCCACCCCCGAGACGGTGTTGCGAGGGGGCGACCGCCTGCGCTTCGTCGGCAAGTCGGATCTGGTGGTGGACCTGCAGACCAGCCGAGGGCTGCGCTCCGCCGAGCAGAGCCATTTGGCCGGGTTCGACACTCGGCGGGCGGCCTTCTTCGAGGCGGTGGTGGGGGCGGCTTCCCCCCTGGTGGGCAGGACGCTTCGCGAGGTGGAGTTCCGCAGCCGCTACCAGGCGGCGGTGCTGGCCATCCACCGGGCCGGCCAGCGGGTCGACGCCCAGCTGGGACAGGTCCCCCTCCGAGTGGGGGACACCCTGCTGCTGCTCTCCGACTCCCGCTTTCGTGAGCGATGGTACGACCGCAACGACTTCCTGCTCGTCTCCCGCCTGGGGGCTGCCATGCCCACCAGCACCCGCCAGGCGGCTTTGGTGGGGGTGATCGGGCTGGGCATCGTGCTGCTGGCCGCCACCGGGATCCTGCCCATCCTGCAGGCGTCGTTGCTGGGGGCGGTGGCGCTGGTGCTGGCCGGCGTGCTCACCCCCGGAGAGGCACGCAACGCAGTCGACCTGGACGTGGTGGTGCTCATCGCCGCCTCCTTCGGGCTGGCGGCCGCCATCGAGAGCTCCGGCCTGGCCGACCGGTTGGCGCAGGGGCTGGTGGACATCTTCAGCGCCTGGGGACCTCGCGGGGTCCTGTTGGGGGTCGTCCTGGCGACGGTGCTCCTCACCGAGCTGATCACCAACAATGCGGCGGCGGTGCTGATCTTCCCCATCGCCGCCTCCTCGGCCGCCACGCTGGGGATAGACCCGCGCGGGTTCGCCGTCGCCCTGGCCGTGGCAGCCTCGGCCTCGTTCCTGACCCCCATCGGCTACCAGACCAACACCATGGTGTACGGCCCTGGCGGCTACCGCTTCGGTGACTACGCCCGACTGGGCGCCCCCCTGACGCTCATGGTCATCATGGCGGTGGTGGCCTTCGTGCCGGTGTTCTGGCCGTTCTGAAGGAGGACCCAGTGTCGCGTTCCGAGGACCTGCTACGCATCCGCCAAGGTCTCCAGGCGGCCGTCGAGATCCTGAGGAGGCCCAGGGTGGGAACAGACGTGGGACGCAAGGCGAGCGGCGATCCGATCACCGACGCCGACCGGGCCGTCGATCGCAAGCTGCGCGAGCTTCTGCCGCGGCCCGGGGAGGGGTGGCTCTCCGAGGAGACCGCCGACGACCCGGCTCGCCTCGAGTGCCCCCGGGTGTGGGTGGTGGATCCGCTCGACGGTACCCGCGAGTTCGTGCAGGACATCCCCGAGTGGTGCGTCTCAATCGGGCTAGTGGAGGAGGGCCGGGCGGTGGCGGGCGGCATCTGCAACCCCAGCAGCGACCAGCTGTTCCTGGGATCGGTGGAAGGAGGGGTGACCGTCAATGGGCGACCGGCAAGAATGAGCGATCGGCAGGAGCTGGAGGGAGCCACCGTGCTGGCCAGCCGCACGGAGGTGGGTCGGGGCCAATGGGACTCGTTCCGGGACCAGCGCTTCGCCATCCGCCCACTGGGCTCGGTGGCCTACAAGCTGGCCTTGGTGGCGGCCGGGTTGGGGGACCTCACCTGGACGCTGGTCCCCAAGCACGAGTGGGACGTGGCGGCCGGCACGGCGCTGGTCACCTCCGCCGGGGGCGAGGTGTGGGACCTGGCAGGGACGCTCCCCTCGTTCAACCAGCCATCCCCCCGCCTCACCGGCTTGGTGGCCACCCCGCCGCAGCTCTCTTCGCAGGTGCGGGGGTTCCTGGCTCCGCACCTGGGGAGCGATTAGGCCTTTCGCCACTGGGCTTGGCCGCCTCCTGAACAAAACTGAGACCTAAATAGAGCCCGAACCACAGGATGTTGTGATCGGCCGGCGGTTGGTGCGGCTATTTTCATCCATCCCGGGCGGCCCGGCACGGGCGGTGGAGTGCTTTAGGCAATAGCTGCGCGTGGCGCGCTGCTGGAACCTTAGGTTGATCTTTAGGTTGATCATGGGTACCCCTTACGACCAAGTCGGCTCAAGGCTGATCTGTGGGGCGCCGAATCATTGGCATGCCCACCCGGGCCTCCTTGCTCGCCTTGCTGCTGCTCTTCTCTTGCTCGCCTCCGGCCTCCTCCCGGGGAGCGCAGGAAGACTTCGACTGGAGGAGTGACTGGGCGGTCGCCGAGTCCTTGACGCTCGACGTCGACACCGAGGGATACCAGCTCCCCACCGCCATCGCCTTCGTGCCCGACCCGGGCGACGGCCCAAAGGACCCCCTCTACTTCGTCACCGAGCTGCGCGGCACCGTCAAGGTGGTGGCCAACGACCGCAGCGTGCAGGAGTTCGCCACGGTGGAGACCATCGTCCCCGCCCAAGAGCTCCCGGCCGGCGAGGGCGAGGGCGGCCTGGCCGGGATCTGCCTGGCTCCCCAGCAGGGATACGTCTTCGTCACCTTCACCTACCGAGACGAGGGTGGGCTGTTGCGCAACAACGTGGCCCGCTTTGAGGTGACCCCCGGCACCTTCCGCGCCGAGGATCTCGCCCGAACGGACGAGGTGGTGGACATAGGCCCTGCTCCAGGTCCGGCAGACGGGGCAGAAGCAATCAGGATCGAGCGGCGATTCGTCTTCGGCGAACCTGGCGTTCTTGAGGTTGATCGGGCCGTCGGCCGTGAACGCCTGGCCGGTGCGGCCCGAGCGGGTGGGAAGCACGCAGTCGAACATGTCGATGCCGCGCTCGACCGCGCCGACGATGTCGTCGGGCTTGCCGACCCCCATCAGGTAGCGCGGCCGGTCGGCGGGAAGCTGGCCGGGCGCGAAGTCGAGGCAGGCGAACATCGCCTCCTGCCCCTCCCCCACCGCCAGCCCGCCGACCGCATAGCCGTCGAAGCCGATGTCGATCAGCGCGTCGGCCGATGCCTTGCGGAGCCCCTCGTCGAGCGC
>JALYHC010000233.1 GCA_030776765.1 Actinomycetota bacterium
TCACCGGTTGGTTCAAATTCTATATATCTATACGTTTGTAGAGGTAACGTGAGAAGCGCAGGTGAGGAAACGAGCTGATGAGCGGCCACGAGCACCCCGTCGACCCGGAGCGGGTTGCGGCGGCTCAGGCGAAGCTGCCGTCCACCGAAGAGGCGGCCGAGGTCGCCGAGCTGTTCCGTCTGTTGGGGGACCCCGTGCGTGGACGAATCATGTACGCGCTGACGGGTGCAGATGAGTTGTGCGTGGGTGACGTTGCGCTTGCGCTCGGTGTGCCGGAGTCGTCGGTGTCCTACGCCCTGCGGTTGTTGCGTGCAGCAGGGGTGGTTCGTAAGCGGCGTGAGGGACGGCTGATCTACTACCGGCTGGTCGACGGGTTCATGGAGCAGCTGCTCGACCTGCTCCGCCGGCAAGTCCAGCTCGACGCCGACGAGTAGCCGAACCTTGGCTGCGAGCGTGCTGAGGCCGCCGGATAGAGCCGGCGGGACAGCGAGCCGGACCGGGAGATCACTTCCGTTCAGCGACCCGACCTTTGCCGCCGCTTGCAGCTACCCCCGGCGCGTCTCCCGGGCCGCGGCGACCACCCGGTCGGTGTCGATCAGGGCGTGCTGCTCGATGGCGAACTGTGGCCAGGGGGCGTCGAGGCCCGCCAGGCGCCGCACTGGGGCCTCGAGCGAGTAGGCGGCCCGCTCGGCCACGAACGAGGCCACCTCCGCCCCCACCCCCGAAGAGTGAGGGGACTCGTGCACCACCAGCAGGTGACCGGTCCTCTCCACGCTGGCCAGCACCGCCTGGCTGTCCCAGGGAAAGATGGTGCGCAGGTCCAGCACCTCCACCGAGATCCCCTCCCCGGCTACCCGCTCGGCGGCTTGGAGGGAGACCGGCACCATCGGTCCGTAGGTGACCAGCGTGAGGTCCTCGCCCCGGCGCCGCACCCTCGCCTTCCCGAGCGGCAGCACGTAGTGGCACTCGGGCACCTCCTCCCGCCCGGCTCGGTAGAGCACTTTGGGCTCCATGAAGATCACCGGGTCGTCCCCCTCCAGGGCGGCGGCCAGCAGGCCTTTGGCGTCGGTGGGCGTGGAGGGCATGACCACCACCAGGCCGGGGAGCTGGACGAAGAGCGCCTCCGGGCTGTCGCAGTGGTGCTCATGGGCCCGGATGCCGGCCCCGTTGGGGAAGCGCACCACCACCGGCAAGGAGAGGTGACCGCGGGTGCGAAAGCGCATGCGCCCCAGGTGGCTGGCGATCTGGTCGAAGCCCGGGTAGACGAAGCCGTCGAACTGGATCTCGGCCACTGGTCGGGCCCCGGCCACCGCCATGCCGATGGCCGCACCGATGATGCCCGACTCATTGAGTGGCGTATCGATCACCCGCTCGGCCCCATAGCTCTCCAGGAGCCCCTCGGTGATGCGAAAGACCCCTCCCGAGATGCCCACGTCCTCTCCCAGCACCACCGTCTCGGGCCGTCGCTCCATGGCCTGCCGTAAGGCGGCGTTGATCGCCTCCGCCATGTTCCACCGCCTGGTGGCCCCCTCCGGCAGCGCGTCCGACAGGTCGGGCCAGAGCTCGTCGGCTCCCAGCTCCACGGGTGCCTCGCCGGCGCTGCGCTGGGCGGCTTGCAGCTGCTCGGCCAGCAGCGGCGGGATGCGGTGGTAGACGTGGCGGATGGCATCCTCCCGAGGGGGAAGCTGCCTGGCCTCCAAGTCCTCCACCGCCCGGTCGAGGGCCTCGCCGATCTCGGCCTGCAGCTCCCGCTCGGCCTCGTCGGACCAGAGCTCCTTGCCCTCCAGGTAGCGCCGGAAGCGCAGCAGGGGATCACGCTGCCGCCACTCCGCCTCCTCCTCTTGGTCCCGATAGCGGCGGGGGTCGTCGGCAGTGGCGTGTGGTCCCACCCGGTAGGTGACGGCCTCGATGAGGCTGGGGCCCTCCCCCTCCCTGGCGCGACTCACCGCCTCGCAGGTGGCGACGTACATGGCCAGTACATCGTTGCCGTCCACCCGCATCCCGTTTACGCCGTAAGCGGCGGCCTTCTCGGCGAGCGTCTCGGAAGCGGTCTGCCGCTTGAGCGGCACCGAGATGGCGTAGGCGTTGTTCTGGCAGACGAACACGGTGGGGGTGCGCCACACGCCGGCGAAGTTGAGGCCGGAGTGGAAGTCGTTCTCCGAAGTGGCCCCGTCGCCGAAGTAGGGGGCGGTGACCACCGGACGGCCCTGCAGGCGGGCCCCGTAGGCGTGCCCCACGGCATGCGGCAGGTGGCTGCCGATGGGCACTGTGATCACCGCCATGCGGTAGCGGTGGGGGTCCCACTCGGCATTGGGCAGCCCTCGCCAGTACGACAGGATGACCGCAAGGGGCATCCCACGAGCGATCTGCACGGCGTGCTCCCGATAGGACGGGTAGACCCAGTCCTCCGGGCCCAGGGCGTAGGCCGAGCCCACCTGGGCGGCCTCCTGGCCCTCCAGCATGGCGTAGGTACCCAGGCGCCCCTGGCGCTGCAGGGCGACGGCGCGGCGATCGAACCGACGGGAGAGCACCATCAGGCGATAGAGCTCCAGCAGGTCCTTGGTCTCCAGGCCGGGATCCTCGCCTACCAGGTTGGCCTGCTGATCGAGGATCTGAAACATCGCCCTCACGAGTATGCCAGACCCGCCCGGGTCGGTATGGCCCCCCGCTCCTACACTTGGCGGGATGGACGACGGGCAGCTGGCCATCCAGGCCGCCCGAGCTGGGGCGGAAGTGGTCAGGGCCTGGATGGGGAGGCTGGAGGGAGCCGACTTCAAGGGGGAAGTGGATCCGGTCACCGAGGCCGACCGCCAGGCCGAGGCGGCCATCCTGGATCTGATCGGCCGGCACCGGCCCGGCGACGCCATCCTCTCCGAGGAGGTCGGCTCTACCGGCTCGGGAGACCGCCAGTGGATCGTGGACCCTCTCGACGGGACCGTCAACTTCGTCCACGGCGTCCCCCACGTGGCAGTGTCGGTGGGGCTCTTCGAGGCCGGCACCCCGGCCGCCGGGGCGGTCATCGACGTCTTCCGGCAAGAGGAGTTCTTGGCGGCCGCCGGGCAGGGGGTGTGGCTCGACGGCCGCCGGCAGCGGGTGACCGAGCGATCCCGACTGGGAGAGTCGCTGGTGGCCACCGGCTTTCCCTATGACCGCCAGCAGCACGCCACCGCCTACGCCGCCTGGCTGGGGTCGGTGCTGGGGCGAGTGCGGGGCGTGCGGCGCATGGGGACGGCCGCCCTCGACCTGGCGTGGGTGGCGGTCGGCCGATACGACGGATACTGGGAGGCCGGGCTGGGCCCTTGGGACGGCGCGGCCGGCTTGCTCCTCGTCCGGGAGGGAGGAGGCGTGGTGACCGACCAGCACGGCGAGCCCTACCAGCTGGGGGACCGGGTGGTGGTGGCGTCCAACGGCAAGATCCACGACGAGCTGCGCCACCTGGTGGCCGAGAGCCTCCCCCAGCATCTCGGCCGGATGTAGATCGAGCGAAACCGGGGGGCTTTAGTAGGCTGGCCTCCATGGGAGGTGAAGGGCTCTGATGCCGACGTTCCGTGAGGACCTGCAGTCCATAACCCCCTACCGGCCCGGGAAGCCGATCGAGGAAGTGGCCCGGGAGTACGGGCTGGAACGGGTGGTGAAGCTGGCTTCCAACGAGTCGCCCCTTCCACCGTTCCCTGAGGTCCAGGAGGCCATCGCTCGCCACGCCGGTCAGCTCAACCGCTATCCCGACAACCAGCGCTACTACCTGCGCCAAGCAGTGGCCGGGCACCATGGCATCCCCGAGCAGCACCTCCTCTTCGGAGCCGGCACCACCGAGCTGCTGCTCACCATCGCCCTGGCGGTGGGCGGGCCGGGAACCAGCGCGGTCTACGCCTGGCCGAGCTTCATCATGTACCCGATCGTCACCAAGCTGGCCGGCGCCGGCAGTATCGAGGTGGCCCTCGACGAGCGACTGCGCCACGACCTCGAGGCCATGGCGGCAGGGGTGCGGCCTCATACCACGATCGTCTACGTCTGCAATCCCAACAACCCCACCGGCACGTACGTGCCCGCCGATGACCTGTTCGAGTTCATCGACCGCCTCCCCGGGCGTCTGCTGGTGGTGGTGGACGAGGCCTACTTCGAGTACGCCCAGGCGGCCGACTACGGCAGCGCCCTACCCCTCGCCCTCGAGCGGGACAACGTGCTGGTGACCCGCACCTTCTCCAAGGTCTACGGCCTGGCCGGGTTGCGGGTCGGGTACCTGGTGGGCCACCCGGACACACTCGACCAGCTGCGCCGTGCCCAGATCCCCTTCAGCGTCAGCTCCATTGCCCAGGTGGCCGCCATGGAGTCACTGAAGTACCCCGTCCGGGTCGCCGAGCGGATCCAGCGCAACGCCGAGGGCCTCAAGCTGTTGTCCGACGAGCTGGCCGAGCGGGGCATCCCCTTCGTGGAGAGCCAGACCAACTTCGTCTACCTGAAGGCGGGGGGCGACTCCCAGCGAGCCCACCAGGCCTGCCTCGGCAAGGGGGCCATCATCCGGCCGATGGCGGAGGGCTGGTGCCGGGTGTCAGTGGGAACCGAGGTCGAGAACCGCGCCTTTTTGGAAGCGCTCGACGAGGTGCGCCCCGAGCTGTGACCGGGCGGCTGGTCCTGGCCGACCGGGTCCGCACCGCTCAAGGGATCGAGGGCGACGCGCTGCTGCTGGCCAACGGCCGGGTGGCGGCAGTGGGAGACGCAGAGGAGCTGCGCTCCGGCGCGGGCGGGGCGACTCCAGAGGACCGCTACCCGGGGGGGGTGATCGTCCCCGGCCTGCGCGACGCCCACTTCCATCCCCTGCCCTACGTCTCGGTCCTCCAGCAGCCATCCCTGCAGGGCGCCGGCGACCTGGCCGAGGTGCTGGAGAGGGTGCGCCGGGCGGCCCGGCAGCTGGGGCCGGGGGCTCCGGTGATCGCCAACCGCCTGGACGACGAGGCCCTGGAGGAGCGGAGGCTGCCCACCCGTGCCGACCTGGACGAGGCGGTCCCCGACCGACCAGTGTTCCTCAACCGCTACTGCGGTCACGTGGCGGTCGCCAACACCGCCGCCCTGCAGGAGGCCGGGCTGGGCCCGGAGAGCCCCGATCCCAAAGGGGGAGCCTTCGATCGAGACCCGGAGGGGGCACTCACGGGAGTGCTACGGGAGACCGCCGTAGAGGTGGTGCGGAGCCGCCTGCCGCACGCCTCCCGCCCCCACCCCGAGCAGATCCTGGAGACGTTGGGGGCGCTGGCGACGCTGGGCCTCACCGGGCTGGGAGCGATCGTCTCGATGAAGGAGGGGCCCTGGTGCGGCGTGGCCGACGAGCTGCACCTCCTGAAGGAGGTGGCAGCCGACCTGCCCCTCAAGCTCTCCGTGCTGCTGGTGGCAGAGGATGGACGCCAGCTGGAGGAGGGGGCCCGGCTCCTGGACGGCTGCGGACCGCGGCTGCGCTTCCTGGGCATGAAGGGCTTCGCCGACGGCAGCCTGGGAGGCCACACGGCCGCCCTGGCGGCGCCGTACCGGGATCGCCCCGATTCCACCGGGACCCTGCGCCTGGACCCACAAGAGACGGGCGCCCTGGCCAGGGCCTGCCTCGACCTGGGAGGCAAGGTAGCCATCCATGCCATCGGCGACCGGGCCAACGCCCGGGTGCTGGACCTGTTCGAGGAGCTCCTGGAGGAGGGGGCCTCTCCCGAGGACCTCCGTGTGGAACACGCCTCGGTGCTCAGCGAGCAGGAGGTGGTGCGCTTCGCCCGCACCGGCGTGACCGCCTCCGTACAGCCCGCCTTCCTCGTCTCCGAGACGTCCTGGCTGGAGAGGCGTCTGGGCCGGGAGCGGATGACCCTCGCCTACCCCTTCCGCACCCTCTGGGAGGCCGGGGTCCCGCTGGCGGGCGGCTCGGACTGCCCGGTGGAGCCCCCTGCCCCGCTGCTGGGCATGGCCGCCGCCCGGGACCGCTCCGGCCTCAACCCTGCGGAGGGTCTGGGGGCGGAAGCGGCCCTGGCGCTGTTCACCGATGGGGCGCGCGGGCCATGGGAGAGCCCCGGCCCCTCGCTCCGGGCAGCCCGGCCGACTTCGTGATCCTCGACCGGGACCCGGTCACCAGCGAGCCCGATGCTCTTCGAGCGGCCCGGGTCCTGGCCACCTGGGTGGAAGGGCGCCCGGTGCCCCTGCCGCCCGAGCCCGCTTCGCTTCTATAGCCGAGTCACGCCCCAGGAGCGGGCCTAGATTGGCCTGGTGGAGATCCACCCGGACGCGATGGCCGCCATCGGGGGCACCCCTCTCATACGCCTCTCTCGCATCCACCCCCCGGGGAACCTGGTGGCCAAGCTCGAGTACCTCAACCCGGGAGGCTCGGTCAAGGACCGCATCGCCCTGGGCATGGTGGAGCGGGCGGAGCGACTGGGCCTGCTCCGGCCCGGCGGGACGATCGTGGAGCCCACCAGCGGCAACACCGGGGCGGGACTGGCCATCGTGGCGGCGCTGCGCGGCTACCGGCTCATCTGTGTGATGCCGGACAAGGTCAGCGAGGAGAAGCGCAAGCTGCTGGAGGCCTACGGGGCCGAGCTGCGCATCACCCCCAGCGACGTGCCGGCCGAAGACCCTCGCTCCTACTACTCGGTGGCCCGTCGCCTGGCCGAGGAGATCCCGGGAGGCTACCGGCCCGACCAGTACTCCAACCCGGCCAACCCGCAGGCCCACTACCACTCGACGGGGCCGGAGATCTGGAAGCAGACCGCCGGTCGGGTAGGGGTACTGGTGGCCGGAGTGGGCACCGGCGGCACCATCACCGGAGCCGGGCGCTACCTCAAGGAGCAGAGCCGCAATGTGCGAGTGGTAGGGGTGGACCCGGCAGGCTCCATCTACAGCGCCGAGTCGGAGGAGGAAATGCATCCCTACCTGATCGAGGGGGTGGGCGAGGACTTCTGGCCCGAGTCCTTCGATCCCCAGGTGGTGGATCGCTACGTGAAGGTGGGAGATGCCCAGGCCTTCCTCACCACTCGGCGCATGGCCCGAGAGGAGGGCCTGCTGGTCGGTGGCTCGGGAGGCATGGCGGTGTGGGCGGGCACCCGGGTGGCCGAGGAGGCTCTCGACGACCTGGTGGTGGTGCTGGTGCCCGACTCGGGCCGCGGCTACCTCTCCAAGATCTTCGACGAGCGTTGGATGCGAGAGCACGGCTTCCCGGAAGCCTGATGCGCTTCGAGACCCGGGCCATCCACGCCGGCCAGGACCCCGACCCGGCCACCGGAGCGGTGGTGGTGCCCATCTACGCCACCAGCACCTACGCCCAGGAGGCCCCCGGCCGCCACCTCGGCTACGAGTACTCGCGTACCGACAACCCCACCCGTCACGCCCTGGAGGTGGCCCTGGCCTCTTTGGAGGGGGTGGAGGAGGGATCGGGGGGAGGGGCGGTGGCCACCGCCTCCGGGCTGGCCGCCACTGCGCTGGTGGGCCTCCTGCTGGAGCCCGGCGACCACGTGCTGCTCCCCGACGACGCCTACGGCGGCACCTTCCGCTTCTTCGCCCAGGTGCTGGCCCGCCACGGCGTGTCCTGGGGCTCCACCGACATGACCGATCCGGGGCATCTCGAGCAGGCCCTGCGGCCACAGACCAAGGTGGTGTGGGTGGAGAGCCCCACCAACCCGCTCCTGCGCCTGATCGACCTGGAGCGGGCCGCCGCCGCCGCCCACTCGACAGGGGCCCTCCTGGTGGTAGACAACACCTTCGCCACCCCCTTCCTGCAGCGGCCCCTCGACTGGGGAGCCGACCTGGTGCTGCACTCGACGACCAAGTACCTGGGGGGCCACTCCGACGTGGTGGGCGGAGGGCTGGTGGCGGCCGACCCGCAGCTCTACCAACGGCTCCGCTTCCTTCTCAACGCCGCCGGCCCGGGAGCCGGGCCCTTCGACGCCTGGCTGGTGCTGCGCGGCCTCAAGACCCTGGGCCTGCGCATGGAGCGCCACTGCAGCAACGCCCGGCGCCTGGCCAGCTTCCTGGAGGGACATCCAGCCGTCGAGCAGGTGATCTACCCGGGCCTCGACTCCCACCCCCAGCGGGCGCTGGCCACCCACCAGATGAGCGACTTCGGGGGGATGGTCTCCTTGCGGCCTAAGGGAGGGGCGATGGCAGCGGCTGGCATCGTCACCCGCACCCGCCTCTTCTTCCTGGCGGAGAGCCTGGGAGGCGTGGAATCGCTCATCGAGCTCCCCGCCCAGATGACCCACCTGTCGGTGAAGGGGACCGCCCTCCAGGTCCCCGAGGACCTCATCCGCCTCTCGGTGGGTATCGAACACGTCGACGATCTGATCGCCGACCTCGACCAGGCGCTCGACCAGTAGTCCGAGCTCGAACCAGGTTCTGGTGGACCGCCACGCGCGCGCTGGTAGAGCCTAAGGTTCGCACCTCATGCTCCACGACTACCGCCAGGTGACCCCAGCGTCGGTGGAGGAGGTTACCGACCAGGCGCTGCAAGAGGCCGAGCAGGTGGTGGCGAGGGTGGAGCAGCATGCCGGCCCGCGCAGCTTCGCCAACACCACCCTGCCGCTCGACGAGGTCACCGCCCTGCTGGGGAGCGCCTACGGGCGAGGGGCCTTCATGTCCCGCGTCCATGGCGATCCCGAAGTGCGCCGGGTGGCCACCGAAGCCCAGGAGCGGCTCGACAAGTGGCGCGTCGAGCTGCTTTTTCGCGATGAGCTGTACCGGGCCCTGCGCGACTACGCCGAGACCGAGGATGCCCGGCGCCTGAGCGGGGAGCGGAGGCGGCTCCTCGAGCACTGGCTGCGGGACTTCCGAAGGGCGGGCCACGACTTGGCGCCCGAGCAGCGGGCCGAGGTCGAGCGGTTGCGGAGCCGCCTGGTGGAGCTGGAGGTGGCGTTCCAGCGAAACGTCGACGACTACCAGGACGCCTTGGAGCTGACCAGGGAGGAGCTGGACGGGCTCCCCGACGACTACGTGGAGCGCCTGGCACCCGGCGCCGCCCCGGGCACCTATCGCGTCTCCCTCGATTACCCGGAGCTCTTCCCGTTCCTCGACCAGGCCCGCCGCCGGGACCTGCGAGAGGAGCTCCAGTCCAAGGCCTGGAACACCGCCGTGGAAGCCAACCGGCCCATCCTCGAAGAGGCGCTCGAGGTCCGGGGCCGGCTGGCCCGCCTGCTCGGCTATCCCTCCTGGGCCCACTACGCCATGGAGGTCAAGATGGCACAGGCTCCCGAGGTGGTGGAGGCCTTCTACGGAGAGCTCCTTCCCGGACTGCGCACCAAGGCCGAGCCGGAGCTGACCGCCATGAGGCAGGCTCTGGCGGCCGAGAGTGGGGACGAGACCTTGCAGTCATGGGACTGGCGCTACTACGACACTCAGATCCGGCGTTCCCAATTCGGCATCGACCCCAATCAGGTGGCGGAGTTCTTCCCCTTGGCCCAGGTGTTCGACGGAATGCTGGAGTTGACCGCCGAGGTGTTCGGACTCCAATACCGCCCGGTCCCCGACGCCCGCGCCTGGCACCCGGATGTGCTGCTCTTCGAGATCCTCGACGACGGGCGGCCCCTGGCCCATTTCTACGCCGACCTCTTCCCCCGGGAAGGGAAGTTCGGCCACGCAGCCGCCTTCCCGCTCGAGCTCGGGCGAAGGCTGCCCGACGGCAGCTACCGGCGCCCGGTCTCGGCCATCGTCGCCAACTTCACCAAGCCCTCCACCGAGCAGCCCTCCCTGCTGAGGCACGACGAGGTGCTCACCCTCTTCCACGAGTTCGGCCACATCCTCCACCAGTCGATCACCCGGGCCGAGTTCGCCCGCTTCTCGGGCTCGGAGACGGAATGGGACTTCGTGGAGGCACCTTCCCAGATCATGGAGCACTGGACGTGGAACGCCGACGTGCTGCGCCGCTTCGCCCGCCACTACCGCACCGGTCAGCCCATCCCCGACGAGCTGGTGGAGCGTCTGGTTGCCGCCCGCGACCTCAACGTGGGCGTCAAGAACCTGCGGCAGTGCTACTTCGGCCTCATGGACCTGGCCTTCCACGACGAAGCCGACCACAAGGACGTGGAGGCCATCAACCGCCAGGCCTACCAGGTGACCGGCCTTCCCTTCCACGAGGGGACCTTCTTCCCGGCCTCCTTCGCCCACCTGCTGGGCGGCTACGACGCCGGTTACTACGGTTACCTCTGGTCCAAGGTGTACGGAGACGACATGTTCAGCCGCTTCGAGGAGGAGGGCGTGACCAGCCCCGAAGTGGGCCGGGCCTACCGGCGAGAGATCCTGGAGCGGGGCGGGTCGGAGGACGCCGAGGTGCTGTTGCGCTCCTTCCTGGGACGCCCTCCCTCCAAAGACGCCTTCCTTCGCTATCTTGGCTTGACGACATCTTGAGCCTGGCGGAGTGCCAGCCCAGCCAACCGGAGGAGAGCCGATGACCACCCAGACCTTGTCGGTACCGGAGATCCACTGCGACCACTGCAAGACCTCCATCGAGGGAGCCGTGGGCCGGCTGGCGGGAGTCGAGGACGTAAAGGTGGACGTCGGCGGCCACTCCGTCCGACTGACCTTCGATGAGGGGCGAGTGAGCCAGCAAGCGATAATCGAGGCCATCGAGGAGCAGGGCTACCAGGTGGCCGGCTAGGGCTACCGGTCGAGGAGGAGGAGTTCCCGATGAGCGAGATGGTGCAGTTCTCTTCCAACGGCAAGGCGACATCCGGGTACCTGGCCGTGCCGCAGCAGGTCCGAGCCCCGGGAGTGATCCTCATCCAGGAGTGGTGGGGGCTGGTCGATCACATCAAGGGAGTTGCCGACCGCTTGGCCGGGGAGGGGTTCGTGGCCCTGGCGCCGGACCTCTACCACGGCGAGGAGACTGCCGAGCCCGACGAAGCGCAGAAGATGATGATGGCCCTCAACACCGAGCGGTGCGCCCGCGACATGACCGGCGCCGTCGACTACCTCCTCGGCCATCCGGCCGTCCAGGGGGATACGCTGGGAGCGGTGGGCTTCTGCATGGGAGGTGGGTTGGTGCTGTGGCTCTCCACCTTGCGCCCCGAGATCGGTGCGGCGGTCCCCTTCTACGGAGTCATCCCTTGGGACCAGGTGCAGCCGGACTACTCACAGGCCCGAGCGGCCTACCAAGGCCACTTCGGGGAGGACGACGCCTCCAACCCTCCCGAGGAGGTGCGCAAGCTGGAGGACCACCTCCGGGCACTCGGCAAGGAGGTGGACTTCTACTTCTACCCGGGGGCCGACCACGCCTTCTTCAACGACACCCGTCCCGAGGTCTATGACGAGCAGGCCGCCACCCGGGCGTGGGAGCGCACCGTGAGCTTCTTGCGAGATCACCTGGTCTAGCGGCTGGCGGCCGAAGAAGGGGGCCAAAGAAAGCGGGGGAGGGATCAGGCCAGCGGCTGGAAGCGGGCCGTGAAGTGCCGCAGCCAGGGCGCCTGCTCCACGATCCGGTACCCCACCAGCTCGCTGGCACGTTCCGCCACGGCCACGATCACCTCGCCCACGTAGTCGATGTGGCTCTGGGTGTAGCTGCGCCGGGGAACCGCCAGGCGCACCAGCTCCATGGGGGCCGGTACCTCCCTCCCATCCGGTTGGGGTCGGCCGAACATCACCGAGCCGATCTC
Source organism: Actinomycetota bacterium (assembly GCA_030776765.1). GTDB lineage: Bacteria > Actinomycetota > Acidimicrobiia > Spongiisociales > JALYHC01 > JALYHC01. The sequence goes on from JALYHC010000233.1 coordinate 11,604, forward strand.
CACGCCCCGCACCCCCCCGGCCCGGTACAGCTCCACCGCCAGGGCCTGGGCGGGGTACTGCTCGTGACGGAGGTGGGGGAGCAGGGCAGCCGCATCCAGGTAGACGGCGTGGCCCCCGGCCGGCTTGACCACCGGCACGCCCGCCGCCTCAACCTTGTCGGCCAGGTACTCGACCGAGCGGATCCGGTAGCGCAGGTAGTCCTCCTCCAGCACCTCCTCCAGGCCGGAGGCGATCGCCTCCAGGTCGTAACCGGCCATCCCCCCATACGTGGGGAAGCCCTCGGTGAGGATGAGGAGGTTGCGGCACTCCCGCGCCAGCTCCGGGTCGTTCATTGCCAGGAAGCCCCCGATGTTGGCCAAGCCGTCCTTTTTGGCGGACATCGTGCAGCCATCGGCCATCGAGAACATCTCCCGGGCGATCTCTCGTGGGGAGCGACCGGCGTAGCCCTCCTCGCGCAGCTTGATGAGGTAGGCGTTCTCAGCGAAGCGGCAGGCGTCGAGGAAGAGCGGGATGCCGTATTGGTCGCACACCCCCCGCACTTCCCGCAGGTTGGCCATGGAGACCGGCTGCCCGCCTCCCGAGTTGTTGGTCACCGTCACCATCACCAGGGGCACACCCTCGGCGCCCACCTCGTCGATGGTGGTCCGCAAGGCTCCCACGTCCATGTTCCCCTTGAATGGGCTGATCAGGGCCGGATGCCGCCCCTCGGGGACCGGCAAGTCGCGGGCCGTGGCCCCCTGGTACTCGATGTTGGCGCGAGTGGTATCGAAGTGGGTGTTGTTGGGAACCACCTCCCCTTCCTTCAGGAGCACCGAGAACAGGATGCGCTCGGCGGCGCGCCCCTGGTGGGTGGGGATCACCTCCCGCAAGCCGGTCAAGTCCTCTACCGCCTCTCTGAAGCGGTCGAAGGAGCGGCTCCCGGCATAAGACTCGTCGCCGTCCATCATCCCCGCCCACTGGCGCGACGACATCGCCCCCGTCCCCGAGTCGGTGAGCAGATCGATGATCACCTCCCCCGCCCGGAGGCCGAACAGGTTGTGACCGGTCCGGAGGAGGGCCGCCTCCCGCTCCTCCTCGCTGGGGAAGCTGATGGACTGCACCGAGTGGATGCGGAACGGCTCGATGATGGTGCGAAAGGGCACCCCGACCTCCCTTCGACGCTGGGGCGAGTCTGCCACCCTGGGCGGCACCCCGTTGCCGCCCACTAGCCTGGGCGTATGGAGCTCGTGCAGCGCTTCCCGCGGGGCCCGCTGCGGCGGCCGGCTGCAGTGATGGCCTTCGAGGGGTGGAACGATGCATCCGAGGCCGCCACCGGCGCCCTGGCCTTCCTGCTTGGGCAATTCGAGGCGGAGCCCTTCGCCGTCATCCAGCCGGAAGAGTTCTTCAACTTCCCGGCCCGCCGGCCGCTGGTGGAGGTCGACGAGGGCGGCACCCGCCAGCTCACCTGGCCGCTCACCAAGTGCTTCGGGTTGGCCATGCCCGAACAGGGCCGCGATTTGGTGGCGGTGATTGGGGAGGAGCCGCACCTGCGCTGGCAGACCTTCAGCCGCACGCTGCTCGACATCCTCCGAGAGGCTGAGGTGGAGGAGGTGGTCCTGCTGGGGGCCTTCATCGGGCAGGTGGCCCATACGCTGCCGGTGCCCATCGTCGGCGTGGCCACCGATCCCACCCTCGTCCAGCAGCATGGGCTGCTGGCGTCTCGCTACGAGGGCCCGACCGGCATCATCGGGGTGCTCATGGAGAGCTTCCGTGAGGCGGGCCTGCGGGCTATCAGCCTCTGGGCGGCCATCCCGCACTACCTGGCCGCCAATCCCAACCCCAAGGCAATGCTGGCCCTGCTGACCAAGGCCGGCGAGATCCTGGAGATGCGGGTGGATGCCACCGAGCTGGCCACCGTGGCGGGCGAGTTCGAGTCCCGCGTCAACGCAGCCATGCAGGAGTCGCAGGACTTCGCCCAGTACGTGCAGCGCCTGGAGTCGTCCCCCAGCGATCTCCAGCATCTCGACCCGGAAGCGGGCCGCCAGCTGGTGCAGGAGGTGGAGGAGTTCTTGCGCGAGCACGGGGTGTAGCCTCGCCGGCAGCGTCGGCGACGTCGTCGATCCCGGGCTCCAGTTGGGTGCGGTGGGCGATGACCTGGGCTGGTCGAGGACAGCCGATCGCGGTCCCCAGCCTCCTGGATGGTCTGCTCGATCTCGATCCCGGGTCCAGCGCCCGCTCGGCACTGCTGCGAAAGAGTGCCTTCACGTATCCCCACAACCGCACGAGGAAACCCCTTGCGGACCTCCCTTTGGCCCTCCGCCCTACTTGCGCTTGTGACGATTGGCGCGCAAGCGCTTGCGGTACTTGTGCTTGCTCATCTTCTTGCGCCGCTTCTTGACCAGTGAACCCATGTAGTTTCCGAAATTGACGATCTGGAACTCTAGATTGGTGAAGCCGGTGCCGATTCGCAAACCCGGCGCCTTCTGGCAGCATCGGAGGATGGCAGTGAGACCGGTGATCGGCATCTCCACCCGTCTGCTCCCCCTGCCCACCTCCTGGGGGCAGCAGCCGGCCTACACGGTCACACGGCTCTATACCGATGCGGTACGCTCGAGTGGAGGCATCCCCATCCTCGTACCCCCTCAAGCGCACGAGGACTCTCGACAACTCCTCGATCACCTCGACGCCCTGATCCTCACCGGCGGAGGGGACGTGGCGGCGGGCCTGCATGGAAGGGCCCACCACGAGACGATGTACGACGTCGATGACGAACGCGACCAGTTCGAGCTGGCCCTGGTGCGCCAGGCCCGCGACCGGGGTACACCCATGCTGGCCATCTGCCGGGGCATGCAGGTGGCCAACGTCGCCTTGGGAGGGGACCTGGTCCTCGACATCCCCAGCGAGACATCCCATGCGCTGGTCCACTACTCGAGGGGCAGCGACGTCTTCTTGGCTCACCAGCGCGTGCGCCTCGACCCCGGCTCTCGGCTGGCCGCCCTGCTCGGCACCACCCAAGTCATGGTCAACTCCATGCATCATCAGGCGGTCCGCCGCCCCGGAGCCGGCCTGCGGCCCGTGGGATGGGCGGATGACGGGGTGGTCGAGGCGATGGAGCCCGCCAACGGCAAGTGGCCCCTCTTGAGCGTGCAGTGGCACCCCGAGTGCCTGGTGGGCCACGACCCGTTCGCTCGCCGCCTGTTCGAAGCCTTGGTGGAGGCTGCCCGGGAGTGAACCTCAGCCCCTATGGTGATGATCCGTGCCGGACATCTTCGGGCTGGACCGCATCTTCGTCGAGCTGGTGCTGGCCCTCGGGGCCGCCCTGGTGCTGGGCAACGGCTGGGCGCTTTGGCAGCACCTCCGAGGCCGGCGTCCGGCTGGGGCCAGCGGGGGCCTGCGGCGGGGCCGGGTTGCCTTCCTCCTGGTGGTGGGGTTGGTGATGACCGCCTGGGCGGCGCTGACGCTGCTGCTGCCCGGCTGAGGGGTGCTGGTTCGGAGCCAGGCCATCCGGCCTGGTACCATCTGCGCCGCTGCGGATGTAGTTCAATGGTAGAACACGAGCTTCCCAAGCTTGGGATGGGGGTTCGATTCCCCTCATCCGCTCGGAGCTGAACCTTCCCCAATTTGGCCCCAACCGGCCTCAACCTGGGGGCAGAAGGCGGGAAGGACGATCGTGATCCTCTCCGATAGGGATATCAAGAAGGCGGTTGCGAGCGGCCTCATCTCCATCGACCCCTATCAGGACAGCTTCGTCCAGCCGTCCAGCGTGGACCTGCGGGTAGACACGCTCTTCCGCGTCTTCGAGAACCATCGCTACCCGCTCATCGACCCAAAGGAGCCCCAGGAGGGGCTGACCACGTTGGTGGAGGCGTCCGCAGAGCATCCCTTTATCCTCCACCCGGGGGAATTCGTGCTGGGGTCGACCCTGGAGAGGGTGGGCCTGGGCGAGAACCTGGTGGCGCGCCTGGAAGGCAGGTCGAGCCTTGGCCGGCTGGGCTTGCTGATCCACTCCACCGCCGGCTTTGTCGACCCTGGCTTCGAGGGCCACCTGACGCTCGAGCTCTCCAACGTCGCCAACCTGCCCATCGCCATCTACCCCAACATGTCCATCGGGCAATTGTCCTTCTACCGACTGAGCACCCCGGCCGATCGACTCTATGGGAGCCGCGAGACGGGAAGTAAGTACCAAGGACAGCGCGGCCCCACACCGAGCCGGATCTTCCAGGACTTCGAGCGGTCCTAGTTCACCTGAGGGGCGCCGGCTCCGTCGCTCAAGCCTGCGGGGACCGATCCGGCGTCATCCTGCGGACCAGCCTCCACAGCAGGTAGGCCACCCCGGTCACCAGCGCCAGCGGGAAGGCGGCGGCGGCCACGATCAGGAACCCGAAGGTTGCCATCAGCACCCGACGGGCCTGGTCGAGCGCCTGGGCCAGCTCGTCTGCCGGAACGTGTACCTCCACCGGAACCGGTCCGGGCGCCTCGGTGAGGAAGACGGTGATGGTGGCGAGGCTGGTGCGGGAGTCGAGGTAGCGCAACCTTCCTTCCAGCTGCTCGATGGTGAGCTGGACCTGCTGCAGCTGGGCAGCAACCCTCAAGGTGAGGGCCCTCGGGGCCGATAGTGATGCCAGGCTCTGGGTCCGGAACCAAACTCGGAGGGTTTTCTCGTCCTCCGCCTCTTCCCGTCGGATGCAGAGTCGAGAGACCCCCTCCTCGGAGGGGGTCTCGCCTTAGGCGGCCACGTCGCGGCCCAGGTCGGCGAAGAGGGTGAACTCGGCCAGGAAGGTCATGTCGATCCGCCCGGTAGCGCCTGAGCGATGCTTGGCGACGATGACCTCGGCCAGACCTTTGGCTTCCTGGTTCTCCGGGTGGTAGTACTCGTCCCGATAGATGAAAAGGACGACGTCCGAGTCCTGCTCGAGAGACCCGCTTTCCCGCAGGTCCCCGAGCAGGGGGCGCTTGTCCTGGCGGGTCTCCAGTGCCCGATTGAGCTGCGATACGGCGATGATGGGCACCTGCAGCTCCCGGGCCAGGCCCTTGAGCGAGCGGCTGATCTCGGCGATCTCCTGCTGGCGGTTCTCGGCCCGACCGCTGGACTGCATGAGCTGCAGGTAGTCCACCACCACCAGGCCCAGATCCTGCTGCCGCTTCAGGCGGCGGCACCGGGCCCGCAAGTCGGTGGCGGTGAGAGACGGGGAGTCGTCCAGGAAGATGGGCACCTCGAAGAGCTGGGCGGCGGCGCGCACGATCTTCTGCCAGTGCTGCTGGCCGAGCTGGCCGGTGCGCAGCTTCTGGGAATCCACCCGCCCCAGCGAGCACAGCATGCGGTGCACCAGCTCTTGGCGGCTCATCTCCAGTGAGAAGATGGCCACCGCGCTGCCCTGGGCAGCCACGTTCTGGGCGATGTTCACCGCCAGGGCGCTCTTTCCCATGCTGGGACGGGCGGCGATGATGACCAGGTTGGCCGGCTGCAGCCCCGCCAGCTTGCGGTCCAGGTCACGAAAGCCGGTGGAGAGCCCGGTGATCTCCGAGCCCCGGGCTCCCATCTCCTCGATCGTCTCCAGGGCGGTGGTGAGCAGCGGGCGGACCGGCACGAGCCCGTCCCCGATCCGGTGCTCCGCCACCGCGAACACGGTTTGCTCGGCCCGGTCGAGGATCTCCCCTACGGGAGTATGGGTATCGAAGGCCAGCTCACCGATCACCGACCCGGCCCGCACCAGCCGGCGGCGCTGGCCGTGCTCCTCGATGATCCCGGCGTAATACCCGGCGTTGGAGGTGGCCGGCACCGCGTCGAGCAGACCGGTCAGGTAGGAGATGCCGCCGATCCGCTCCAGTTGGTTCCCGCGCCTCAGGGCGTCGGAGACCGTCACCGCGTCGATGGGCTGGTTGCGGTTGTACAGCTCCACCATGGCCTCGAAGATCACCTGGTGGGCCGGCTTGTAGAAGTCCTCCGCCTGCAGCATCTCCATCACCACGTTGGCGGCGTCCGGGGAGAGCATCACCGACCCCAGCACTGATTCCTCGGCCTCCAGGTTGGAAGGCGGCACCCGGGGGCCGGTGCGGTCGCTCTGCAACGAGACCGTCATGGGCTCAGGCGGGGATCACGTCCAGCGTGAGCGGAAACTCCACCTGCCGGTGCGGGCGGAGCAGCACGTCGTGCAGGCCGATCTCCTTGATGGGGGCCTCCAGGACGATCATGCGCCGATCAACCTCGATGCCGGTGAACTTCCTGATCGCCTCGGCCACGTCGGCCACCCCCACCGAGCCGAATAGCTTGCCTTCATCGCCGGCGCGGGCGGCGATGACCACCCGGGTGCCGGCGAGAGCGGTGGCGATGCCCTCGGCCTGGTCTCGGGCCCGCTGTTCGGCTTCCTCTCGGGAGCGCCGAACGCGCTCCGCCTGGCGCACGGCCCCCTCGCTCGCCTTGATCGCCAGCCTCTTGGGGAGCAGGTAGTTGCGGGCATAGCCGTCCGCCACCTCCACGACTTCGCCCTGCTGGCCCAACTGAGGCACCGCCTGGGTGAGGACCACTTGCATCAGCTCGCTCCCATCAGATAGGCCCCATCAGCGGCCCACGTAGGGAAGTAGGGCCATCTCCCGGGCGTTCTTGATCGCTCGGGCCACCTCCCGCTGGTGGCGGCTGCAGTTTCCCGTCACCCGGCGGGCCCGGATCTTGGCACGGTCGGACATGTACCTGCGCAGCAGGGCAACGTCCTTGTAGTCCACGTAGTCGACGCCGTGCTGACAGAAGTAGCAGACCCTGGCCGTCACCCGGCGGCCCGGTGCCGCCTCACTTCGACGTCGTCGCCGTCTGTCTCGTGCCATATGGCTAGCTCCTCCTGTCTCCTATGAAGGGCGCCTAGAAGGGCGCCTCGTCGGGCCCATAGTCGTTCCTGGCCACGGGAGCGGCCGGGACCCGGTTGTCCTGGCTCCAATCACCTCCCGAGCGAGGGGTCTTGGTGACGGAAGCGGTCGCCCAGCGAAGGCTGGGGCCGATGTCGTCCACCCTCACCTCTACCGTCGACCGCCGCTCCCCATCGCCGGTCTCCCAGGAGCGCTGCTCCAGGCGCCCGGTGACGATCACCCGGGAGCCCTTCTCCAGGGACTCCGCAACGTGCTCTGCCACGTCCTGCCAGCAGGTGGCACTGAAGAAGCTGGTGTCCTCCTGCCACTCGCCGTTTTGGTTGCGCCAGTTGCGGTTGACTGCCAGCCGCAGGCGGGCCATCGCCACACCGGAGGGAGTGAAGCGGAGCTCGGGATCTTCGACCAAGTTGCCCACCAGGGTGATCGTGTTGGTCGCCATGTCTTCTCCTCTCTTTCTTCTCTCTTCGAGCACAGGATTGGCGCATCCCTGCGCACCACCCGCTCCCCATCAGCTCATACTGTGCCAGGGGGCTGTGACAGATCCTGTGCCTCGACCTCACCTACCCGCACCACCTTGTGACGGACCACCCGGTCGGCCAGCCCCAAGAGTCGGTCGAGGTCGTCCACCACCGTCGGCTCGGCCTGGAAGCTGATCACCGAGTAGTAGCCCTCCTTGAGGTGGTCGATCTCATAGGCGAAGCGGCGCTTGCCCCACAAGTCGGTGCCAGTCACCTCGGCGTCTCGGCTCCGAAGGAACTCCTCGGTCTCCCTCACCAGCGATCGAACATCCGCCTCGGCCAGCTCCGGCCGATGGATCGTCATGACTTCGTACCTGCGCATCACCGCGCATCACCTCCTTCGGACATCCGCCGAAGCGGACGGCCCCGCGTAGGGGCAGGTCGGTTGTGGGGAAGGACTGGATTGTACCGCGGGGCCACCCCCACCTGAAGGTGGGCGGTACGGCTTTTTTTCTCAGGCGGCTCCCTCCACCACCAGGCGGGCGCTCTCTGGCAAGCCCACCAGGTTCCCGGCGGGCGCCTCGAGCGCCCAGCGGACCGGCGAGTCGGGGGCGTAAGTCGGGCAAGGCTGGCGGCGGCACGGCTCCATCTGCTGGACCTCTACCAAACGACCGTGCCCGTCGAAGAAGGCCACGTCGAGGGGGATCAGGGTGTCCTTCATCCAAAAGGCGGGGACCACCGGCTCATCGAAGACGAACAGCATGCCGTCCAGGCCTCCCAGGTCGTCCACGCCCATCAGGCCCTGCGCCCGTCGCTCGGGGGAGTCGGCCACCGCTACCCACCAGAGCCGCCCATCGAGCTCGACCTCTCTGACGGGAAAGCCCCGGAGAGCCGCCGGCACTGCGGTTTGGCCTTGCGGGGGCGGCGACGCGCCTCGGGTGGAGGACGTCCCGGCGGTGACGGCCCCGGCGCAGCCAGCCAGCACCAGAGCCATGACGGCCAGGCGCAAGCTCATCCTCGAGTGGGGTTCCACTCGGGCCTGGAGTGAGAAGGAGCGCCGGCCTGCCGGCGCTCAGGCCTGCCCCAGCGCCCCATACCAGAGCTCGCCGTGGAAGCCCTGAACGAACACGTCCAGGCGGTCCCCCACCCACGAACAGTCCACCGCCGACGCCTGACCGGGCGCTCCAGCCACCTCCCTCCAGGGCACCCAGCTCCGGCCGTCCCACCATCGATGCCGCAGCACGCCGTCTCTGCCCACCGCCATGACGTCGATGCGGTCGGCATCTCGAGCCGCGGCGGCGGGCTGGCCCACGAAGGAGCCTCCCAGCGACTCCCAGTCGTGCCAGGACTCCCCGTCCCAGTAACGGTTCCACAGCTCCCCGTCGGGAAACAGGGCGAAGACCTGCACCTCGAACTCTCCCCAGGAGGCGGCGGCCGGGGCCGATGCCAGCGCCCCGCCCAGCGAGAGCCACTCCATCGCTACCACCCGTCAGCCGAGAGGGGCGAAACCACGGTCACCTCGAGATCTTATCGGCCCCCCCCGGTCCCGGAAGCCGGCACGAGGGAGACGGGGGACAAGCCTTGGTTTGACACCTGGCCCCCGGAGGGCCAGTATATCGGCCCGATATATCGGATCATGCTCGAACTTCCCGTCCTCGGTCTTCTGAAGGAGCGGTCGCTGCACGGCTACGAGCTCAAGCGCCGCCTTGCCGAGTATGGCTTCTGGAGGGTCTCCTTCGGATCTCTCTATCCGGCTCTGCGGCGCCTGGAGCGCGCTGGCTACGTGACCGTGGAGTCGGCGGGAGGCAGGCGCAAGGTGTATGCCATCACCGCCGAGGGCGAGGTCCGCTTCAAGGAGCTCCTGGAGGAAGAGGTGGCGGAGGACGAGGAAGAGCGCGCCTTCAGGATCCGCCTGGCCTTCTTCCGCTATCTGGACCCCGAGTCACGGCTGGGGGTGCTGGAGCAGCGGCGCGCTTTTCTGGTGCGACGGGCGGCCACTACCCGCAAGAGCATGCGCAAGGCGCTGGCCAGGACGCGGGAGCGGATGGACCGCTACACGCTGGCGCTGATGGAACACGGGGCCCAGGCGGTGGAAGCCGACATCGCCTGGCTGGACGAGCTGATCGAATCGGAACGGGCATCGCTGCATCCGATGGGCGACCCCGGTGGTAGGAGAGGCAGCGGCAAGGCGAGACGCCCCCGCCGCAAGGACACACGGCGAGTCGGGTGAGCAAAGGAGCGCGATGAGCAAGCTACGAGTAGCGCTGGTCGGAGTGGGCAACTGCGCCAACTCGCTGATCCAGGGAGTGCATCACTATGCCGGTGCCAACCCGGCCGACTCGCTGCCCGGGCTCATGCACGTGGAGCTGGGCGGCTACCACGTGGGCGATCTGCAGTTCGTGGCCGCCTTCGACGTCGACGCCACCAAGGTGGGCCAGGACCTGAGCAAGGCCATGTGGGCCGGCCACAACAACACCATCCGGTTCGCCGAGGTACCCGAGCTGGGCATCGAGGTGCTACGGGGGCCGACGCTGGACGGGCTGGGCAAGTACTACCGCGACGCCACGGAGGAGTCGGCCGCCGAGCCGGTCGACGTGGCGAGGGCCCTTAGGGAGAGCGAACCCGACGTGCTGGTCAACTACCTGCCCGTGGGCGCCGAGCGAGCCGCCCGCTTCTATGCCGAGCAGGCCCTGCAGGCCGGGGTGGCCTACGTGAACTGCATCCCGGTCTTCATCGCCTCCGACCCGGCCTGGGGCAGGCGCTTCACCGAGGCGGGCGTCCCCATCATCGGCGACGACATCAAGTCGCAAGTGGGGGCTACCATCGTGCACCGGGTCCTGGCACGCCTCTTCGAAGAGCGAGGCGTGGCCCTGGACCGCACGATGCAGCTCAACGTGGGCGGCAACATGGACTTCAAGAACATGCTGGAGCGCGAGCGCCTGGAATCCAAGAGGGTCTCGAAGACCCGGTCGGTGACGTCGCAGCTGAGCGACTCCATCGGTGAGGGCAACGTCCACATCGGCCCCTCGGACCACGTCCCGTGGCTCAGCGATCGCAAGTGGGCCTACATCCGCTTGGAGGGACGAGCCTTTGGTGACGTGCCGCTCGACCTGGAGCTGAAGCTCGAGGTGTGGGACTCGCCCAACTCGGCCGGGGTGGTGATTGACGCCCTTCGCTGCGCCAAGCTGGCAAAGGACCGGGGCCTGGCCGGACCCCTGCCGGGACCCTCGGCGTACTTCATGAAGAGCCCACCGGTGCAGTACCAGGACCACGTTGCCCGGGAGATGGTGGAGTCTTTCATCGCCGGGGAGCCATCCGCTTCCACCGAGCTGGAGGCAAACCTGGGGCGTGACGGAACGCCGCTCACCGAGGTGGAGCCCTAGCTCCGCCGGCCTTCCACGGCCATCAGCCCAGCCGCTGGCGCAGCCAGGCGATGTCGCGGGCGTGGTCCTCGGCTTCCCCCCGGCTCTCCACGATGACCGGCGCACCCGCCTCCTTGGCCACTCCCACTAGAGTCTCCGGCGGGATCATGCCCTGGCCGGGGTGCTCGTGCCGGTCCCGGCAGCTGCCCGCCGGGTCTCGGGAGTCGTTGCAGTGCACCAGGTCGAGCCGCCCTGTGGCCGCCAGGGCTCGCTCCACCACCGTCTCCAGTTCCTCACCGGATGCCCAGGCGTGGCAGGTGTCGAGGCAGAAGCCGACATCCAGGTCGCCGATGGCCTCCCACAGCACCCCCAGAGACGAGATCTCCCTGCTCACCGCATTCCCTCCTGCGGCCGTGTTCTCGATGAGGATCTGGACCCGGGGCTCGAGGCGCTCCAGTGCCTTGCGCCACCTCTCGGCCCCAACCTCCAGTTGCTCGTCGTCGCCCACGTGGCCGCCGTGGACGATCACCGCCCGGGCACCGATCTCCTCCGCCGCCCGGCAGGTATCGTCGAGGATCTTGCGGCTCGGTATGCGCACCCGGTTGTTGGGAGAGGCGACGTTGATGAGATAGGGAGCGTGAACGTAGATGGGCAGGGAGGCCTCCCGCAGCTCGGCGGCGTCCTCCCGCGGGAGGGGCTTCTTCCAGGATTGAGGGTTGGAGAGGAAGAACTGGACCAGGTCTGCCTGACGGACCTCCGCCTGCTCGAGCGGCAACCGATTGGGAACGTGCGAGCCCACCGGCAGCATGGCGACCACCGTAGTCCTCAGGAGGCGGCCGTCTGCTCCCGCAGCCGGACGAGGCCCTCCACCACCTGCTCGACGGGCGGGCTCCAGTCACCGGCCCAGAGCGCCAGCCGGGCGTCGTCGTGCCAGCGAGCCCCCCAGGGCCGCTCGGGCAACCGGGAGGCGTCCCGCACCACCATGAGGAGGGCGGGAACCGAGACCTCGCCGTCCATGACCGAATGGGACCGGAGGTCCAGCACGTCCTCCCAGCCCAGGCACGTCGGCGACCGCAACGGCCCTTGCACGGCCAGGCACACGCCCTGCTCGTCGGCAGCCAACAGGGCAGGCGGGGTGATGAGCTGCCCCACCCCCCAGCCGGTTGCCAGGCCTCCCGCCACCAGGAAGACCACCGCCCAGACGAGGTCCCGCGGCTCATAGGCGGGCGGGTCCGAGGCGTAGATCGCCCGCCCGACGGCGTCGAGCGCCCAACCCCCCAACAGCAGGTCGAGCCCGAAGAGCAGGAAGGGCAACCCACCAAGCGCCAGCGCCCACGCCCGCCCCCGGGCGCGAGTGACAACCACCGACCCAGTAGGCCCCGTGGGCGAGCTCACTCCGCCACCCCCAGATCGGCCGGTGCGAGCAGCGCCGCATAGGGGATGCCGCGGCCCCGAAGGCGGCTCGCCACAACACCTCCACTGCGGTCGAGCAGGGCGACGGCTTGAAGGGGCTGGAGGCCCGCCTCCTCCACCACGTCGATGGCCTCCAAGAGGGCTCCGCCGGTGGTGGCGGTGTCCTCCAGCACAGCCACGGCGTCCCCCGGGCGGAGCGGTCCGACCAGGCGGCCACCACTCCCGTGCGCCTTCTCCTCCTTGCGGACCGAGAAGGCGGCCAGCTCGCGGCCCTCCAAGGTGCCCAGGACGGCGGTTGCCACCGCCATCGGATCGGCGCCCATGGTCATCCCGCCAACCCCTCGCGCTCTCCCGTCCAAGACGGCCAGCACCGCCCGTGCCACCAGCAACGCCCCCGGTCCGTCAAGTGTGGTCTTGCGGGCATCGAGGTACCAGGAGGTGATGAGGCCCGAGCGAAGGGTGAACGTGCCATCGGTCCGCAGAGCGTGTGACTTCAGGTGGTCGATCAGACCGGCCCGACCGGAATCTTGGAAAAATCGCTCAAGTCTCTTCGGATTGGGGCCGATACCGCTCATGACACCGAGGGGTTTCCCGCCTCCCGTGTTAGCCCGACCCTAGCGGCCGCTCTGCCCGGAGCGGCCGCTCCCGCGCCCGGTTCGGTACCATCGCCGGGTGGCCGCCGGTCCCAATCTGCACGATCTCTGGCACAACTGGCGAACCTTCCCCGCCCCTTGGCACCACAAGCTGCGCCTGCTCGCCCGCAACAGCGGGATCCGCTTCCACCGCCGCTCGCTCTGTTGCGGCCATCCCGGTCAGCCGGGCTGTTGAATCGACCGCTCCGGGGAGCCCGGTCCGGGCTCCCGGGAGCACTAGCCCGGCCAGTGCCCGTCAGCGCCCATCAGAGGAAGCCCGCTCCGCAGCTCGGGCCCGCGCCTTGGCGGCTTCCTCTTCCCGGTCCTTGCTCGGAGCGCTGGTCACCAGCGAGTCGACCAAGGTCCGCGTGGCCGACCTCACGATCTCCACGGCCTGCTCGAAGGCCTCATCATTGGCCTTAGAGGGCTGCCTCATGCCGCTGACCTTGCGCACGTACTGGAGGGCGGCGGCGTGCACCTCCTCGTCTGTGGCGGGCGGATGGAAGTTGTGGAGGGTTCGGATACTGCGACACATTCCCGAAGCGTACCTGTTCCTCATGAATCCACCCGCAGGCCTTCTTTTTCAGGCGGTGGTCGCCATTGGAGAACGTGGAGCCACTAGGGGCCTCCCACCCCCGAACCCCCCGGCCCCGCAAGCGCAGGAGGGAGAAAGAGGGATCAGCGGCCGAAGCGTCGCTCGCGGCGAGTGAAGTCGCGCACGGCGCGCAAGAAGTCCACCCGCCGGAACGCCGGCCAGAAGACGTCGACGAAAACGTACTCGGCAAAGGCGGACTGCCACAGGAGGAACCCGGACAGCCGCGCCTCCCCACTGGTGCGGATGACGAGGTCCGGATCGGGCACATCCGTGGTGTAGAGGTGGGCGGCCAGGGACGAGCCGTCGATGTGCTCGGCCAGCTGGTCGGCGGCTATCCCGCTTTGCGCCAACTCGGAGACGAGGTCCCGGCAAGCGTCCACGATCTCCTGGCGCCCACCGTAGCCCAAGGCGATGATGAGGCAGCGGTCCCCGGCGATGCCTTCTTCCTCGGCGTCTTTGGCGGCGGCCACCAGTGGGCCGGGCAGCAGGTCCAGGCTGCCGATGAAGCGCACCGACAGGTCCAGCTGCCGGGCTCGGGCCGGCAGGCGGGAGAAGAAGTCGATGAGCACCCGGTAGTAGGGCTCGAGCTCCTCGGGTGGGCGGGCCAGGTTCTCCTTGGAGAGCAGCCAGACGGTCACCGCCCCGATGTCGAGCTGGTGACACCATTCCAGGAGCTCCTCGAACTTCTCCATCCCGGCCCGGTAGCTGGTGGCGTAATCGGGCAGCCGCTCGGCCCGGGCAAAGCGCCGGTGCCCGTCGAGGATGATGCCGATGTGGCGGGGCAGGCGGTCGGGGTCCAGCCCGCGCAGCAGGCGCCCCTCATAGAGGCGGTAGAGAGGGCGCACCAGGACGCTCTTGGCAGTTCTCACCCTTCCCCCTGTCCGGTTCTCAGTCTACGTCCGACCTCTCGTCTGGTCGCGCAAGGTCCTTCTCTATCGCCCACTCCCGGAGCAGCCTGTAGGCCTCCTCCTCCGAGTAGGGCCCGTGATCGATGCGGTGCTCGGTGAGGAGGTGAAGGGCCTCCCCCACCAAGGGCCCGGGCTCGATCCTCAAGAAGGCCATGACCGCATGGCCATCGATGGGGGGGCGCAGGCGGTCCAGCTCCTCCTGCTGGCGCAGCTCCAGGATGCGCGCCTCCAGCTCGTCCAGGCGCTGCTGGATGGCCCGGGCCCGGGCCCGGTTGGCCGTGGTGACGTCGCACCGCACCAGGTGGTTGAGCTCCTCAAGCAGGTGGCCTGCATCTCGCACGTACCGCCGCACCGCCCGGTCGGTCCACCCCAGGGCGAAGCTATGCGGCCGCAGGTGCAGGTAGACGAGGCGGCTCACGTCGTCCACCACCTTGGCGGGGTAGCGCAGCGCCTGCAGGCGCTCCCTGGCCATGCGCGCCCCCACCACCTCGTGATGATGGAAGGACACCCCCTTGGGACCGATGGCCCGCGTCTTGGCCTTGCCGACATCGTGAAAGAGGGCGCCCAGCCGGACCACCAGGTTGGGCCGGGTCTTGTCCACCACCGCCAGGGTGTGGCTCAAGATGTCCTTGTGGCGATGGTGGGGATCCTGCTCCAGGGCCAGGCCGGGGATCTCGGGGATGAACTCCTCGGCCAGGCCGCTTCCCACCAGTCTTCCCAGTGCCCGGCCCGGTTTGGGGGCGCCGAGCAGCTTGGACAGTTCCTCCCGCACCCGCTCGGCGCTCACGATGCCCAATCGAGACCGCATCTCACCAACCGCCGCCTCCGTCCGGGGATCGGTCTCGAAACCCAGCGAGGCCATGAATCGGTAGAGCCGCAGCATCCGCAGGGGGTCGTCCCCGAAGGAGACCTCCGGCTCGAGGGGCGTTCGCAGCCTGCGCCCCGCCAGGTCGTCGAGGCCTCCGAACGGGTCCACCATCTCCGGCTCCGGGAGCCTCAGAGCCAGGGCGTTGACGGTGAAGTCCCGGCGGGAGAGGTCGGCATGGATGTCCTGCGAGAATTCCACCACCGGCTTGCGACTGTCCTGGCGGTACACCTCCCGCCGAAAGCTGGTGATCTGCAGCACATGGCCTTCTCGCACCACACCTACGGTGCCGAAGGCCTCCCCGGCGGTGTAGAACCGCCCCGCCCACCTTCGCAGGACCTCCTTGATCTCGTCGGGGCGGGCATCGGTGGCGAAGTCCAGATCTCCCGGGTGGCGCCCCAGCAGCAGGTCCCTCACGCTTCCCCCCACCAGGTACAAGGAGAAACCGGCCGCTTGGAAGCGCCGGGCCACCTGGACGGCCGTGGAGTCGGCGTCGAGCAGCGGCTGCAGACGGGCAGGGATCACAGGTTCAGGATAGGCAGGACGCCTGTTGGCCTCTCGGTTGGCGGCAAGGTCACCAGGGCCAGCGGCGGGAGTTGGGGTGCCGGATCCTTCGGCATCTTTACCACTGCCCCGGAGATGTGGGGGTCTACGTGCAGGACAGGGTGCACGATAGGTTGGTGTTCGGGAGCGACGTGAACGCCGGTCTCTACGTCTTGGAGCAGGAGGCGGAGGAAGGGAGACCAGCGCCTGCTATGGGTAGCCACAGGGGCGAGGGGGGCTGGGGATCCGGGCCCCCTCCCCTGTATGGCCGGCAATTGAGCCGGCTGGTGGACGACCGGAGCCGGGGGAAGGCCCCGCCGGCTCTTCTATGAGGCCAGAACGGTGGGAGGTTCTGGCGTTCCAGATGTCAGCCTCCAGGATCCCTTGGCACCTTCGGCAGACAGGTGGCGGACAGCCGACCAATGGACCCGTCAGGCGCTTCGCAAGCCGGCCTGCTGCACCTTCAGCCTGAAGTCGTGGGGATTGGAGGCGTTGGCGGCCGCCACCCGAAACGAGATGAGGCCCCTCTCGTAGAGGTGGAAGATGGACTGGTCGAAGGTCTGCATCCCGTAGAAGTCCCCCTCCCGGATCACGTCCACCAGGGTGTGGGTCTGGCCTTCGTGGACGATGCGGTCGAAGACGCGCCCATTCATGGTGAGCACCTCCACCGCCGGCACCCTCCCCTGCCCGTCGACTCGCTCCAGCAGCCGCAGGCTCACCACGCCCCGCAGGCTGCCGCCCAGAAGCAGGCGGATCTGGCGCTCCTGATAGGGGGGGAAGAAGTCGACGATGCGGTTGACCGTCTCGGTGGCATCGATGGTGTGCAGGGAGGACAGCACCAGATGGCCGGTCTCGGATGCCTTGAGGGCGGCCCGCACCGTCTCCGCATCCCGCATCTCGCCGATGAGGATTACGTCGGGGTCCTGGCGGAGCACCCTGCGGAGCGCCTCGGCGAAGCTGCCGGTATCGATGCCCAGCTCCCGCTGGGAGACGATGGACAGCTTGTCGGGGTGGAGCACCTCGATGGGGTCCTCGATGGTGACGATGTTGACCCGGCGGTTGCTGTTGATGTAGTCGACCATCGAGGCGAGCGTGGTGGTCTTCCCGGAGCCGGTCGGGCCGGTGACCAACACCAGCCCCCGCTGGTGGTCGGTCAGCGTGGAGAGCACCGGAGGCAAGCCCAGCTCCTCGAAGTTCTTGCTCCCGGGCAGCACCCGACGGATCACCAGCCCCGCCGAGCCCCGCTGGCGAAAGGCGTTGACGCGGAACCGGCCCATGGAGCCCGTCCCATAGGCGAAGTCGGCCTCGTTCACCTCCTGGAATTCCTCCGCCGCCCGTGGCGTGAGGAGGCCCCGGGCGTAGGCCTCCATGTCGGCAGCAGTCAGGGGCGCCAGGTCGGTCGGGTGCAGCTCCCCGTCGATGCGCAGCACGGGAGGAGAGCCGACCTTGAGGTGCAGGTCGGAGCCCCGCACCTGCACGAGCATGGCCAGGAGGTCGTCGATCGACACCGCACTCACCTTCCGGGACGGGTGGCTTGGTATCGGCCCCCGGAAGGTGGCACTTGATCAATCCAGTTGCCAGAAGCCGGAGATGACCTCTGCCACCCGCTCGAGGATGCGCCAGGACTGGGGCGGCGAGCGGCCCGGCCCAGGGGAGTGGTGCTCGCCACCGGCCAATCCCCTCACCGTGGCGGCCACCGAAGCCTGTAGGGCCGGCAGGTTGTAGCCACCCTCCAGGAACAGGATCAGGCGGCCCGGCGCCACCTCGGCCAGCGAGGCGGCCATGGCGGCGTAGTCGGCCTCCACCAGTGCCAGGCCCGCCAGTGGATCGGCCCGGTGGGCGTCGTACCCGGCGCTGACCAGCACCCAGTCCGGATCGAAGCGACGCAGGACCGCCTCCACCATCCCGAAAGCCTCCCGATAGACGTCACCGGCGGTCCCGGGGGGGAAGGGGAAGTTCAGGGTGGTGCCGGCTCCGCGGCCCGTGCCCGTCTCGTCCAACCATCCCGTGCCCGGGTAGGCCGGGAACTGGTGCAGGGAAACGTACAACACCTCGTCCCGGGAGTAGAAGACGGACTGTGTCCCGTTCCCGTGGTGCACGTCCCAGTCGATCACCGCCACCCGTTCCCCTTCCTCTACCAGCCGGGCGGCGGTCAGGGCGAGGTTGTTGAACAGGCAGAAGCCGAGGGCGCGGGCAGGCATGGCGTGGTGACCTGGTGGGCGCACGGCGAGGAAGGCGGCCTTGGCCCGGCCGGCGCTGAGCTGCTCGACCGCCTCCGGTCCGGCCCCCACCGCCCGCAAGGCCGCCTCCCATGAAGCGGGAACCACCGCGGTATCCGGATCGAGGGGTCCTCCGCCGGCCGCGCAAAGCCGCTCGATGGCCTCCACATAGGCAGGGGCATGCAGTCGCTCGAGAACCCTGCGCCCGGCCCGAGGCGCTTCGGCTTCCAGCACCTGCACCCCCGGCGA
Source organism: Actinomycetota bacterium (assembly GCA_030776765.1). Taxonomy (GTDB): domain Bacteria; phylum Actinomycetota; class Acidimicrobiia; order Spongiisociales; family JALYHC01; genus JALYHC01. The sequence goes on from JALYHC010000233.1 coordinate 29,686, forward strand.
GCAGTCCCGCACCCCGGCCAACACCGAGTCGAGCCTGGCAGGCCGCTCGGGGTGCTGGGCGCCGGGGCGGTGGGCCCGGCACGCCTCATGGCTCACCAACAGGATGCGCATCCCCCCACTCTCGCGTCCCGTGCCGCCGGCACGCCACCTTCGGGAGGTCCGGGTACCCTTGCCCACCATGGCGGTGCGAACCGACTTCTCCTGCGGGGGCATCGCCACCGACGGCGAGGGCCGGGTGGTGGTGATCGCCACCCGCAACCTCAAGGGGGAACGGGTGTGGGGCCTCCCCAAAGGCCACCCCGCCCGCGGCGAGGGACCGCTGGCGGCCGCCCTGCGGGAGGTCGAAGAGGAGACCGGCCTGCAGGTGAGCGCGGTGGGATCCGAGCCGGCCGGCGAGATCGACTACTGGTTCGTGACCGGAGGGGTGCGAGTCCACAAGCGGGTCGCCTACTACCGCATGGAGGTGACCGGCGGAGACGGCGCCCGTCACGACGCAGAGGTGGAGGAGGTGGCCCTCCTCCCCCTTGAACAAGCCCGCAAGCGCCTGTCCTACCGCAACGAGTCCACCCTGCTGCAGGAGGTCCTGTGCGGCTGACTACCTCCGGGGACTGGCCCGGCCCCATCGTGCTACAGCGGGGCTGGGCCCGGGCCGAGGCCCGCCCCTGGAACGAGGAAGTGCCGGACGCCCAGCTTCGCCTGCTGCGAGGCGGGCGACAGTTCCTGCAGGCCTGCACCAGTCGCATCCTGCAGGACGCTCCCGCTATCGTCTCCCCTCCCTTGAGCGACCCCGGCCGCGGTCCCTGGTCGGACGTCGGATACCAGCCCTTCCTCCTCCTGGACCTCTACCGCCGACGCCTCTCGGCCGACCTTCCCGAGCCGGAGCAGGAGGTGAAATTGGGCTCGCCGGACGATTGGGGAGCTGCTCTGGCCGTCGACCAGGCGGCCTTCCGGGGGCTGTGGCGCATCGATCGAGCCGGCCTGGACGAGGCGCTGCGCTCCACTCCCCGCTCGGCCTTGCTCCTGTCTCCGGGCCCTGGCAACCAGGTCGCCGGCTTCGCGGTGGTAGGCAGCAGCGGGAGCCTGGCCTATCTGCAACGAATGGCGGTCCGCCCCGAAAGCCAAGGTAGGGGCGTGGGGCGGTCCCTCGTGCGGGCGGCCTTGCGCTGGTCGCGTGCGGCCGGCTCGCGCGCCGTCTTCCTCAACACCCAACCCGATAACACCGCCGCCGGCCGCCTTTACCGCTCCGAGGGCTTCGTTGTGCTTCCCGATCCCCTGCATGTCCTGCGAGCGACCCGGGCCACCCGACCCCTCCTCGAGCGCCCCGCTTCCGCACCCCTTGGGACCGACCTTTGGTAACTTGCACGGAGAAACGTGCCGCCTCCCCTCCCCGACCGCTACCAGCTGCAGGTTCGCCTCGACCGTGACCAGGACGTAGAGGAGTGGCTGGCCACCGACCTGGTCCTCGACCGCCCCGTGCTGGTTCGCCTGCTGGGGCCAGAGAGCTCTCCGGATAGGAGACAGCAGTTCCTCAGGGCGGCCCGGGCGGCGGCCGGGGTGACCCACAGCCACCTCTGCGCCATCTACGCCGCTTCGGAGCTGGACGAGGGCGCCTACATGGTGGGGGAGTGGGCGGGCGGCGTCACGCTGGCCCACCGCCTGCAGGCGGGCGAGACCGTCCCGCTCGAAGAGTTCCTCCCCAACGCCTCCGGCCTGGCCGATGCGGTGGCCGCGCTCCACTCCGGTGGCTTCCTGCACGGTTCGGTCGACCCCGCCACCATCTTCTACACCCACGCCCACCCCGCTCGGCTGGGCGCCTTCGGCCGGCCGCCTCGCTACTCGGATGCGGGGCAGGAGGTAGCTGCGCTGGCCGCCACCCTGGAAGCCTCCCTCACCGGCCGGCAAGCGGGCGCTCCTCCCTCCCAGATGGCAGATGGTCTGCCGGCGGCCGTCGACCATGCCCTGGACGAGGCGCGGGAGGGGCTCCTCGACGCCTCCGGGCTGGCCTCCGCCCTGCGAGCGGTGCCTTCTCCCGCCGAGCGCTCTTCCCCCTCTCGCCCGGGCTGGTCGTGGCGATGGCTGGTGCCGGCCTCCCTGCTGCTCGGCCTGGCCGTCGCCATCACCTCGCTGGGCCTGATCCTGCGAGCGCCTCCCCAGTCGGACCTGTCCAACTTCCTCTTCCCCGCCAGCCCTGATCCCATCGAGGCCCCGCCCACCACCCCCACGTCTTCCACCTCCATCGACCCTGCGGGCGTCGCAGGAGCCGACGGCGAAGGAGTGGCCATCACGGAGGCCTTGGCCTACGACCCCTTTGGTGATGGGACGGAGCACGACAGCAGGGTGGGCGAGGCGTTCGACGACGATCCGGACACGAGCTGGCGCACCGAGCGATACTTCGATCCGCTCCCCCGGCTCAAGGAGGGGGTGGGAATCGCCTTCCAGGTCGATGGCGTGCCGAGCGGCGCGGAGCTGCTCGTCACCCCCGGCACCAGTTACCTGCTCTTGTGGTCCAACCAGGTGCCCACCGACTTCTCCGGCTGGGAGCGCCTGGCGGCCGGCACCACCGGCGGCGGGACCACCCGCCTCCAGCTGCCCCGGCGGGAGAGCGGACTGTGGCTGCTGTGGTTCAAGGACCTGCCCGCTCAAGAGGACGGGTACTCCACCGACGTCTCGGAGGTGACCTTCCTGCCATGACCGACCAAGAGCTGCTGGCCCGCTTCTTGGACGGCGATGCCACCGCCTTCGAGGCCGTGATGAGGCGTCACGAGGACCGCGTCTTCGCCGTCTGCCTGCGGTTGCTCCGCGACCGGGAGGCGGCCCTCGAGGCTACTCAGGAGACCTTCCTGACGCTGTTTCGCAAGGCCGACCGGTTCTCGGGGCGCTCGGCCCTCGGCACCTGGCTCTACCGGGTGGCGGTGAACACCTGCTATGACCAGCTACGCCGGGAGCGAAGGCAGCGAGCCGACCCGCTGCCCGTAGGCCATGACCCGGTCGATCCGACTGCTTCCGACCCTTTCGCGGCCGTCGAGCTCCGCCCCGACCTCGAACGGGCCCTGGGAGCGCTCTCCCCCGAGTTCCGGGCGGTGGTGACCCTGTCGGACTTGGAGGGCCTGCCGCTCCAGGACGTCGCCGAGGTCCTGGACCTGCCGGTCGGCACCGTCAAGTCCCGCCTCTTTCGGGCCCGCCAGCGCCTCGCCCAGCACCTGGGGAACCTTTCCGGGCCACCGACCATCCCAAGTAGGGACTCTCATGCATGACCACCAAGCCGACCTGATCGTCACCCTGACCCAAGAGGGCCTCGACCCAGCCGAGAGGGCCAGCCTGGAGGCGGCCGTCGCCGGCTGCCCACAGTGCCTTCAGGAGCTCGATGTCCAGCGCAGGCTGGCCGCCGCTCTCCAGGGCGCGAAGCCCCCCGGCTTGACCGAGCTCGAGCGCGTTCGACTGCGACGGGAGGTGGCCCGCCAGGCCGGGATCCCGTTGGGATCACTCTCCTCTCCCCCAGCGGGCAGGCGCCGCCGCCGCCGCCGCCCCTCGCCGCCATCGCAGGCGGCAGCCGTGGTGGCTGC
>JALYHC010000234.1 GCA_030776765.1 Actinomycetota bacterium
CTCGTCCTGCGTCTTGGCGAGAGCCACCAGCTTGCGCTTCATCCCCGGAGCCCGGGGCACCCAGTCCCGCTCGGTGAGGCCTCCCATCAGCTCGGAGTTGGCGTGCATCTCGATGAACCGAAAGACCTCCTCCCGGTAGCGGTCCGGCATCTGGTCGGCCGGCTCGACCGTGCCTCCCTCGGCCAGAAAGGCCTCGAAGTCCTCCATCGTCTCCCAAGAGCGCACGTGCCCTCCTCCTGATCGCCACCTCCATTGTCGCTCACGAACGTTCGTTTGTCAATTGGCGAACGCCCGTTCAGCGGCGGTAGTCTGCATCCGATGCCCAGAGAAGGATTCGTGGAGCGGTCCGGCGTCCGCCTGCAGTACCTGCAGGCGGGAGAGGACCAGGGGCTGGTCCCCCTCGTCTACGTCCCGGGTGCCTTGGCGGGCGCCGGGGTGTTCACCGAGGAGATGGAGCGCCTGGCCCCTCGCCGGGTGGTGGCCGTCAGCCTGCGAGGCCGAGGCGGGAGCGATGCTCCGGAGGAGGGCTACGCCTTCGAGCACCAGGTAAGCGACCTGGGGGCCATCCTTGGCGAGCTCGACCTGCCACCCTTCTGCCTGATGGGCTACTCACGAGGCGTCCCCATCGCCCTGGCCTATGCGGCCGAGCATCCCGACCGGCTCCGGGGCATGATCCTGCTCGACTATCCCGCTCGCTACCCGCGCACCACCGGTCGGTGGGTACGGGAGGCTCAGGAGGCGTTCCCCGATACGCCGGACCACGTCATCCAGCGCCTGCACGAAGAGAGCGAAGAGGTGCTGCTGTGGGATCGGCTGGGGAACATCGACTGTCCCACATTGATCATGTACGGCGGGCGGCTGGAGGCGTCCCTGCTACCCGAAGACGCCGCTCGCTACCGCCAAGTGCTTCCCCAGGCCACGCTGGTGGAGTTCGAGGACTCCGACCATGAGGTGTGGAAGCCGGATTACCAGCGCTTCATGGGCGAGATCGAGCGGTTCCTGGAGGAGCTGGACCGGCCGGTGTAGAGCTCGCTACTCCCGCCTTCTTCGCCTTCACTGGCGCCCTCGTCGTGCAGGCCGGTCCTTAATCGGGGAGGCCTTCCTCCCCGGCCTCCTACAGTGGCCGGGCTCATGGACGCCATCCTCACCGAGCGCCTGGGAAGGACCTTTCCCGCCCGCCGGGGAACGCTGCCGGTGCGGGCCCTCGACGACGTCAACCTGTCGGTGGCCGAGGGCGAGCTGTTCGGCCTGCTGGGGCCCAATGGAGCCGGCAAGACCACCCTCATCAAGATCCTCACCACCCTGCTGCTTCCCAGCGAAGGCAGGGCGCACGTGGACGGCCTGGACGTGTCCACCCAGTTCGGGGAGCTGCGCTGGCGCATCTCAATGGTCTCCGGCGGTGAAACCTCCGGCTACGGCCTGCTGACCGTGCGCGAGCAGCTGTGGATGTTCAGCCAGTTCCACGGCATGCCGGCCCGCCATGCCCGACAGAGGATCGACGAGCTCCTGGACGTGGTGGGCCTGGCCGAATCCGCCCGCACCCGCATCTACAACCTCTCCACCGGGATGCGCCAGAAGGTGAACATCGCCCGCGGCCTGCTCACCGACCCTCGGGTGCTCTTCCTGGACGAGCCCACCTTGGGCCTGGACGTGGAGACGGCCCGGGAGGTGCGCGCCTACCTGCGGCGCTGGATGCGGGAGGGCAAGGGACAGCGGACCATCCTGCTCACTACCCACTACATGCAGGAGGCCGACGAGCTGTGCGACCGGATCGCCATCATCCACCAGGGCAGCATCCTCACCACCGGCACCGCCGCCGCCCTCAAGCGGCAGGCGGGCTTCCAGGAGCGTTACCGGGTGGAATTCGACGGCTCCGCCGAGGTGGCGGCCTTCGAGCGCTTCGGCTCGCTGGAGGTGGAGCGCCGGTCGGACGGAGAGACGGTGGTGGTGGCCCTGGACAGCGACGAGACCGGCTACGAACTGCTCCGCCTGGTGGCCACCCTTGCCAAGGTGCGCTCCTTCACCCGTGAGGAACCCACCCTGGAGGATGCATTCGTGGCGCTCACCGGGCAGGGGCTCCGCGAGTGAGCGGGCGACCCTCTTGGCTGCGGCTGGGGCTCCGCACCGCCCTCGCCCGCGCCTACCCGAGGGTGGTGGGCGCCAACCGAGAGCCGTCGTGGGTGTTCTTCGACGTGGTGCTCCCCCTGCTCGCCACGGTGGCGCTCCTCTACGTCTATCGCGGCCTGGGGGCCCCTCCCCGCTTCGAGGGCTACGTCATCGTGGGCGGGGCGATGACCGCCTTCTGGATCAACATCATCTGGATGATGGCCCTGCAGTTCAAGTGGGAGAAGGAAGGCGGCAACCTCGAGCTCTACATGGCCTCCCCAGCCAGCCTCATGTGGATCCTGGTGGGGATGGCCACCGGCGCCAGCTTCTCCACCACCCTCCGAGCACTGACCGTGGTCGGCCTGGGCGTCTTCGCCTTTGGCGTCCCATTCACCTGGCACAACGCCGGGTGGGGCATCCTGGCCGCCCTCTTCACCATCGCCGCCCTGTACGGGGTGGGGATGATGGCGGCCTCGCTGTTCCTGAAGTTCGGACGGGGGGTGGAAAACGGCATGCAGACGCTCCAGGAGCCGGTGTACCTGCTCACCGGAGCATTCTTCCCGGTGCGGGCGCTGGGACTGGGGGTAGCGGTGGCCGCCAGCGTGGTCCCCCTCACCTTGGGCATGGATGCCCTCAGGCAGCTCCTTCTGCCCGGCGACGCCCTGCCGCTGCTCTCCTGGCCACTCGAGGTGCTGCTCCTGTCCGCCTACACCGTCCTGGCGGTGTCTGCCGCCCACTTCTCCTTGAGGCGCATGGAGCGGGCGGCCAAGCAAGACGGTCGCCTGACGCTTCGATGGCAGTGAGGTTGGCCGCCCTGGGCCGGGGCATGCGAGGAGCCATGCGGCTGGGCTGGGAGGTGGAGACGAATTGGACCCATCCCGTCGCCTACGCCCTCTTCCTCCTCCTGCGGCCGGTGGGAGGGGCCCTCATCCTGGTGGTCATTTATCGGGTGGTGGTGGGAGGCCCGCTCGACACCCAGGCGGTGGAGTTCCTGGTGGTGGGAGCCGCCATGTGGGCTTTCGTGCTCAACGGGCTGCAGCGGGTGACCCTGACCGTGGTGCAGGAGCGGGAATGGTTCCGGGTGCTCAAGTACGTGGTGCTCACGCCATTGCCCTTCCCCGCCTACATGCTGGCCCGCTCGGCGGTGTGGCTGCTCACCGGTTCGGTGGCCGCCCTGGTGGTGCTGGCGATCGGGGCCGCCCTGCTGGGGCTGGACATCCGGCCGGGGGCGGTGGACTGGGCCTCGTTGGTCCCCGCCATGATGTTGGGCCTGACCGCTCTGTTGGCCACCGCCCTGGGCCTGGCCGGGATCACCATGGCCCTGGCCCGTCACCCCATCGGAATTGGCGAGGCCGTGCAGGGCACCCTCTACCTGGTCAGCGGGGCGGTGTTCCCCCCCGCCCTCCTTCCCGGCTGGGCGGAGCCCATCAGCCGCGTGCTTCCCTTCACTTACTGGCTGGAGGCGGTGCGCCGGGCGCTGCTTCCCTCCTATGACCCCTCCATGATGGGCATCGGCGAGCCCTTCGTCCCCCTGCTGGTGACCACCCTGGGGACTGTGGTGCTGGGAGCGGCCACCTTCTGGTACTTCGACCGCCGGGCGCGGGCCCTGGGCGCTTACGATCGGACCACCGAGTACTGACCCAACAGGTGAGCAACTAATCTCGCTTCATCTGCCGGGAGGAGATATGGAGGCCGCCCGTCTCAAGTCGATTCCGCTCTTCGCGCAGCTCTCCCAACGGGAGCTCGAGCAGATCGCCCAGTGGGCCGACGAGGTGGAGGTCCCGGCGGGCAAGCACCTGGTCGACCAGGGACAGTTCGCCTACGAGTTCTTCGTCATCGAAGAGGGGACCGCCCGGGTCAGCCGCGACGGCGCTGAGGTGGCTGACCTCGGGCCGGGGGACTTCTTCGGCGAGATCGCACTGCTCAGCACAGAGCGGCGAACCGCCTCTGTCTTGGCCACCTCTCCCATGCGGCTCATCGTGATGTTCAGCCGGGATTTCCGACGGATGACCGCCGACCTCCCCAAGGTGGGCGAGCAGATCCGCCGGGCGATCGAGGAGCGCATGTCCGGGTCCTAGCTCGATATCGTCACGCTGTGCCCCTACCCGGCTGGCTCGCCCGCACCAACCGCCGCCTCACCAACCACGTCCTGGCCCCACTGGCCCGCCGCTCTCCCTATCTGGGGGTGGTGGTGCACCGAGGCCGAAAGTCCGGCCGCACCTACCGCACCCCGGTCAACGTGTTCCCAGATGGTGGCACCTTTGTCTTCTCCCTCACCTATGGCGCCGAAGTTGACTGGCTGAAGAACGTCATGGCCGCCGGAGAGTGCGAGCTGGTGCACCGAGGACGGACCCTTCGACTGGTCCGGCCGCACCTCGAGGGGCCGGGCATGCCCTCGGCGATCCCGACCTTGGTCCGTTTCGCCCTGGACCGCCTGGAGGTGGACCAGTTCCTGCGGATGGACCGGTAACGCGCCCGGCGAACCCTAGGCAATAGCCGCGCACGGCGCGCCACTAGAACCTCAGGTTCGGCTGCCATAGCTCAGGAGGGGGGCAGGGTCTCCCCCAGCTCCCGTAGCATGTCGAAGGTGTAGATGCCGGTCCCGTGGGCGTCGGGCTCGAAGACGAAGCTGACGGCATAGGCCCCGACCAGGCGGGCCTGTCGAATGAGGATGGACTGCTGCCCCTCCAGCACCGCTTGGGTGGCGGCCCTGCCGCCCGGCTCCCGGCACGAGGCACACTGGCAACCCCTTCGCAGCTCCCGGGCCCCGACGGTGGTGCTGGAGCCATCCTCCCAGGTGAGCACCACCCGTTCCCCCTCCTCGATCTCGATGCTGGCCGGAACGTCCACATTCCTTATTCTTATCTCGCTCATTGAGAATGCCCCTCACGATGTCGGAATCACCCCCACCCCAACCTCCCATCATCACCGTGCGGACCGGGCATCCCGACTTCCTCGACCTGCCATGGCATCGCTCGATCCGCTCCTGGGAGACCGA
>JALYHC010000235.1 GCA_030776765.1 Actinomycetota bacterium
CTCGCCGAGGTCGTCCCGGCGGTACGGGAGGCGGCACGATGAGCCCCTCGTGCTCGGGGCGGGGCGCGGCTCGGCTGCTCCCATCGGATCCGAGGCGTTGCGGTAGGTCTTCTGTCAGCGGCTATCGGGAGGGGGCCCGAGGGGTCCTGCCCCTAGCGGTGGCCATCGGTGCCTTCGGTGTCTACTTCGGGGTCCTGGCCCGCTCGGTGGGCATGAGCCCCTGGGCGGCCATCGTCATGTCGGGGACCACCTTCGCCGGGTCGGCCCAGTTCGCGGCCGTCTCGGTTCTCGAGGCGGGAGGGAGCCCCCTGGTGGCGGTAGTGGCCGGCGCCTTCCTCAATGCCCGCTACGCGCTGATGGGCCTCTCGGCCGCTCCGGCCCTGGGTGGTTCCTCCTGGTCCCGGCTCCTCTCCGCCCAGGCGGTCGTGGACGAGTCTTGGGCGGTGGCCCAGCGTGCCGACGGGACCGTCGATCGGGGGCGGCTCCTCGGGGCGGCCGCGGTGCTCTACGTGGTGCACGTGGGCGCCACCGCCATAGGGGCCTTGGGCTTGGGGTCCAGCATCGACCCGGTGGCCCTGGGCCTCGACGCCGCCTTCCCGGCGCTCTTCCTGGCCCTGCTGTGGCCTCTGCTTGGACGACCGGAGGCCCTGCGGGTGGCGGGGCTGGCGGCCGCCCTGGTGGTGATCCTCACCCCGCTCCTGCCCGCCGGGGTGCCGATCGTCCTGGCCGCCGGGGCGGCCCTCCTCGGGTGGCGGAGTCAATGAGCATCGGTTGGGCGGTCGTGGTGGGGCTCGGAGCGGTCACCATCCTGCTCAAGGCCGCCGGACCGCTCCTCGTTCGAGATCACCGGCTGCCTCCCCGTCTCCTCGGGGTGCTTCGGATGCTGGCCCCGGCGCTCCTCGCCGCACTCGTGATGACCCAGGCGTTCACGGCGCAAGGGAAGCTGTCGGTCGATGGGCGAGCCGTCGGCCTCCTCGCAGCAACGGGAGCGCTCCTCCTCCGGTTGCCGGCCCTCGCGGTGATCCTCTCGGCGGCCGCCGCCACCGCCCTGGTCCGCTACCTGAGTGCGTAGGTCGCTCAGAGCGGTAGTTGGAGCGGGACCAGCTCCTGGTGACGGTCTTGGAGGCGTGCCCCGAGGTGCGGGAGTTCTGGGAGGGGAGGGGTTTGGAGGTCACCGAGCGGACCCAGGACCAGGACAAGCGCGCCATCTGGGTGCTCGGGAAGGATGTCTAGAGCTCTTCTCCCTCCCCCTCTTCTCCGTCCCCCCGCTTGCGGGGCCGGGGGGTTCGGGGGGTGGGCGGCCCCTGACTGCTGAGGGTCGGCTATCTGCACGCCGACCACCCCCTGAAGAAGAGGGTTGGGGTGGGGTCTTCGGTGAGGAGGCTGTCCGGGCACGCCCTCAGCGGCAGCGCTACCATCCCCGCCATGGAAGCCACCGACTACCGGGCCCCTTTTCGGGAGTACGTGGAGGCGATCTACGAACTGGAAGAGGGCCGCATCGAGGTCATTCAGGCCCGGATCGCCGAGTGGCTGGGAGTGAGCAGGGCGAGCGTCTCCGAGACCGTCCATCGCATGGAGGAGGACGGCCTGGTCGACATGGGCAACGGCATCCGCCTCACGGAGGAGGGCCGCCACCTGGCGGAGGTGGTGGTGAGGCGGCACCGCCTGGCGGAGCGGTTTCTCTCCGAGGTGCTCAACTTGCCTTGGGTGAAGGTGCACGAGGAGGCATCGGTCTGGGAGCACTTCGTCTCCAAGGACGTGGAGGACGCCATGTGGCAGGTGCTGGGTGAGCCGCAGACCTGCCCGCACGGGAACCCGATTCCGGGGGCCGGTTACCGGCCTCCCCGGATGATCCCCATGGCGGAGATGGAGGCCGAGCGGCCGCTGCGCCTGGAGAGGATCTCCGAGGAACTGGAGCTGGATCCTCAGATCATGCGTTTCCTGGACGAGGCCGGCTTGCGACCAGGTGCCAAGGTGGAGCGGGTGCACCGCACCCCTGACGGCACGCTGACCGTGCGCGTCGACGGTGAGCAGTCGGTCGGGGTGGGGCCCTTCATGGCCGAGCGCATCTTCCTGGCCACTTCCTGACGTTTCGAGATTTCCCTGGTTCGCGTGGGCGCTCAGGCGGTATATTGTTGCTAGTGCCGAACCCGGCTGCCCGGCCGGGGCGGGGGACCCAACCTTTGGGGCGAGTCCTGGATGCCAGGTAGGGCGACCTTCCCGCCCGAGCCCGTCAGCTAACCCCGTAGGCGACGGAAGGAGACCGGTGCCGCCCCGTCGGCTCTGGCTCTCCTGGGCGGAGCAGCTGCCCCTGATGGAGGAGGACGGCGCGATGGGTCTCGAGGTGGTGAGGAGGAGCCGAAGCGGGCCGCGTTATGTAATGGTGGAGGATCGCCAGGGTATGGGGCTGCCCTACTCGAAAGGTCTCATGGCCACTTCCATCATGGCGACCGGCCTGCCACCCGAACAGGCCTTCGCCCTGGCGGAGGCCATCGAGCAGGAGCTGCTGGACTGGGGGCGGGAGAGCGTGTCGGCCGACGAGCTGGCCGAGCTGGCAGGCCGAGTGCTGGCTCTCCGTCTGGGAAGCGCGGTCGCCGAGAGCTACCGGGCCTGGCGACGGGCAAAGCGCTCCTCGAAGCCGATCGTCGTCCTGATCGGCGGCGCCACTGGGGTCGGGAAGTCAACGGTAGCCACGCGTCTCGGCGCCCGGTTGGGCATCACCAGAATCATCCCCACGGACGCCGTCCGAGAGGTGATGCGCAACATCATCTCCGAGGACGTGCTCCCCTCCATCCATGTCTCCTCCTTCGAGGTGCACAGGAGGGAAAGCGGGCCGGCAGTCAAAGGGGTGGACCCCGTGCTGGCCGGGTTCCAGCGGCAGGCGGAGGCGGTAGCGGCCGGGCTGAAGGGACTGGTGGCGCGGGCGGTCACCGAGCGGGTGGACATCATCGTGGAGGGGGCTCACGTTCTGCCGGGGCTGCGGGGCCGGGAGGGCGCGGAGTGGTCGGCGGACCAGGCGGCGGTGGTGGAGGTGATGCTGGGCATCGACGACCCCGCCGCCCATCGGGCTCACTTCCTGGCTCGGCAGGAGCACGAGCACGGGCGCCGACCCGACCGCTACCTGAAGAGCTTCGCCGAGATCCGGCGCATCCAGTCCTACCTGGGTGAGCTGGCCGTCGCTCACGGTGTGCCGCAGCTGGATTCCGCCAATCTCGACGCCACCATCCAGGCCCTCCTGGAAATGGTGGTGCGGGCCGTGACCGACGAGGTGGAATTCAGCTATACGGCCTCGCGGGCCGCATCGAGATTGTCGGCGCCTATCACGAGGCGGGTGCCGGCCGCCAGGTAGAGCAAGTCGATGTTGACCCCGGCGTCGGCGATCTTGCGAGCGGTCTCGCCCAGCACCCCGGGACGGTCCTCCACTCCCAGCACCAGCACCTCGCGTTCGTCGGTCACCTCCAGGCCTGCTGCCTGGAAGGCCTGACGGGCGGCGCTGGCGTCACCGACGAGGACGTGCAAGATTCCTCGTCCTCCCACCTCGAAGCCGGCCACGCCGTCGATGTTGATCCCCGCCCGGGCGGCGGCCTCTCCCACTTCGGCAAGCGTTCCCGGCCGGTCCTCCAGCCAGACGGTTAGGTCCTTGGCCACTCCTCCTCCTTCCTCGGGACGTGCCCAAGCTAGTCCGCTCCCTTCGCCGCTTCTCCTCCTCCTACGGGGCGATCAGTAGGGGCACAGAGAGCTCCTCGTCCATCAGCCCTCCGTGAGCGCCCACCAGCCGGCGGTCGCTGTGGCGGTGCAGCAGCGTGTGGCCGGGATCGGCCACCAGTGCTCCGGCGGGGGCGCGTTCGTCGAAGCGCGGGTGGCGGGGGGAGGGGCCCCACCAGTCCAGCATCGCCTCCAGCGGCATCCAGGTGGCCGGGAGCTGCTCGGCCAGGTTGACGGCCGCCTCCACCTCCCCTCGAGCAAAGGTCACTCTGGGGTCGCCGTAGAAGGTCAGGACCCCCTCGGCCCAACGGGGGATGTCCACCTGCAGCTCGCGCGGTACGTCGAGGTGACCATGATCGGAGGTGCCGATTGCCACCACTCCATTGGGCAGGCGGCTGGTCACCCTATCCCACACCTCACCCACCAACCGGAGGGCGTCGAGGTACTCGCGGGAGCCCTGCCCTTTGGTGTGCGCCGCCACATCGACGTGCGGCAGGTAGGCCATCACCAGACGGCCGGCTCGGGAGGCCAGGGCAACGGTTGCCCCCACCATCTCCTCCATCGTGTAGGCCGGCTCGAAGCGGGCCCCCCGGTACAGCGTCCGTGTCAGGGGACTGTCCGAGAAGTCGCCGGGCTGAACGGTGATGGCCTCGATGCCGGAGGCCGTCAGCCGCTCCCAGAGGTTGGGGGACGGCAGCATGTCCTCGAACTCATACGCCACCGGGTCGCCCCACAGCGTCGACCACTTGAGCGTGTTGACCACCATCTGCAGTTCCGGCATCCACAGCTGGTAGCCGAGCAACCCGTGCCGGGAGGGCGGAAGGCCGGTGGACACGCTGGCCAGGCTGACGGTGGTGGTGCTCGGGAACGGCGAGTCGAGGCACGCCTGCTTGCAGGCTGCCAGCCCCACGGCGGCCGGGTGAACGAGCTGATGGTCCCCCAACCCGTCGAAGAGGAACAGCACGAAGCTGTCGGCAGGGGGGATGAGCCGGGCCCTCCTGTCCTCCAGGCCAAGCCACGCCGAGGAACCCGTCAGCCTCTGCTCCAGCTCGGCCACCAGGTTCACCAGCCCGCCACCCTGGTAGTCGGGGGCTCGCATGCCGAGATGGTAGAGGTGAGCAGGCTGGCTCCCGGCGGGCCACTCCTATAATTTCTGCCAGTTCGGCTCGAGGTGAATGTGAGCGAGTACTTCCAGGACTACATCACGGTGGGGGCGTTCGCCGCCTTTGGCGTGGCGCTGGTTGCCCTGACGTTGGGGGTGTCGGCTCTGGTGAGGCCGTCCAACGCCAGCCAGGCCAAGCTGACCAGCTACGAGTGCGGGGTGGACCCGGTGGGAGGCGCCTGGAGCCAAACCTACGTCCGCTACTACATCTTCGGTCTGCTCTTCCTCATCTTCGACGTGGAGGCGGTCTTCATCTTCCCCTGGGCGGTGACCCTCGAGCAGCTGGGGGCGTTCGCCCTGGTGGAGATGCTGGTCTTCGTCGTGATCCTCCTGATGGGCCTGGTCTACGCCATTCGCAAGAGGTTGCTGATATGGGAGTGATCGATCGCTTCGGGGTGCCCAAGCCGGTCTCCTGGCTGCTGAATTGGTCCAGGAGGTACTCGCTGTGGTTCTTCCAGTTCGGGCTGGCCTGCTGCGCCATCGAGCTGATGGCCGCCTCCAGCCCGCGGTACGACTTCATGCGCTTCGGCATCATCCCGCTGCCGGCCTCGCCCCGTCAGGCCGACCTGATGATCGTGGCTGGCACCGTGACCGACAAGATGGCCCCGGCCATCCGGCGCCTCTACGAGCAGATGCCCGACCCCAAGTACGTGATCTCCATGGGCTCCTGCTCCAACTGCGGCGGCCCCTACTGGGACTCCTACTCGGTCACCAAGGGGGTGGACCAGGTCATCCCCGTGGACGTGTACGTGCCTGGCTGCCCGCCTCGGCCCGAGGCCCTGCTGGAGGGGATCGTTCTGCTGCAGGAGAAGATCTCCAAAGAGGACATCACCGAGAAGTGGAGACAGCTTGACCTCGAACCCGTCTGAGAGCCGCCACCCCAACCCTCCCCCAGAGGAGGAAGCAGAAGAGGCGCAAGGTCCCCCAGAGGGGGAAGAAGAGGCCCAAGGTCCCCCAGAGGGGGAAGAAGAGGCCCAAGGTCCCCCAGAGGGGGAAGCAGAAGAGGCCCAAGGTCCCCCAGAGGGGGAAGCAGAAGAAGGCGAGCCCTCTCCCCTCGACGAGTACGCCCAGCGAGTGACCGAGGTCGTAGGGGGCGAACGATTCACGACCGAGTTCGGCAGTGTCAAGGTGCACGTCCCGCCCGACCGATGGACGGAAGTGATCCGCTCGGCACGGGACGCCCTCGACCTCTCCTTCTTCTCCTTCCTCTCTGCCATCGACTGGTCGAGGGAAGTGGAGGTGGGCGACCCCCCCGAAGCATCCGACCAGCTCGAGGAGCGTTTCGAGGTGCTGTGCCACCTTTCTTCCCTGAGGGGAAGCGATCAGGTGACCTTCTCGGTGGACGTGCCCAAGGACCGCCCGGAGCTGGACAGCCTGGTGGAGGTCTTCGCCGGCGCCAACTGGCACGAGCGGGAGACCCACGAGATGTTCGGCATCGACTTTCTCGGCCATCCCCACCTTGTGAAGCTCTACCTGCCCGACGCCTTCGAGGGCTATCCGCTCCGTAAGTCCTTCCCGCTGCTCACCCGCGAGGTGAAGCCATGGCCGGGGCTGGTGGACGTGGAGGATATGCCGGCTGAGGAGGAGGCCGCCCAGAAGAGCCAGTTGGAGGGCGCCTCCGAGGAGAACCCGGAGGCGGGCGGATGACCACCAACCAGCTGACAGCGCGGCCCGAGGCCATGATGCACCTGTCCGAGGCGGCGGTGTCGGTGGAGCTGCAGACCCCGGAGATGACCCTCAACATCGGGCCGCAGCACCCCTCTACCCATGGGGTGCTCAGGCTGCTGGCGCGGGTGGAGGGCGAGCGGGTGCACGACGTGCAGCCGGTGATCGGCTACATGCACCGCGGCTACGAGAAGCTCGTCGAGGTGCGCACCTACCCGCAGATCACCACCCTGGTGAACCGCATCGACTGGGTGGCCGGGTTCGCCAACGAGATCCCGTTCATGGTGGCCGCCGAACGCCTCATGGGGATCGAGCCTCCTCCCCGGGCCCAGCACATCCGGCTGATCCTCACCGAGATGCAGCGCATCGCCTCCCACCTGGTCTTCATGTCCTCCTACCCACTCGAGATCGGGGCCGCCACGCCCCTGTTCCATTCCTTGCGGGACCGGGAGCGGGTGCTGGACCTGCTCGAGTCGGTGACCGGCGGCCGCTTCCACCCCAACTTCAATCGGGTAGGGGGAGTGAAGCCGGCGGCGGGGGGCGGCTCGCAGACCAAGAAGGTCAAGCAGGACCTGCCGCAGGGCTTCCTGGCCGACACCCGGGCGGCGATGGAGCGCATGTTCCGCATCTGTGACGACCTGGAGGACCTGGTCTCCGGCAACGAGATCTTCCAGGCCCGCACTCGGGGAGTGGGCGTCCTAACGCCCGAGGTGGCAGCTTCCTATGGGGTCTCCGGGCCCAACCTGCGGGCCTCGGGGGTGGCGCTCGACCTGCGCAAGACCGACCGCTACCTGCCCTACGACCAGTTCGACTTCGACGTGCCTACCGGCACCAACGGCGACTGCTGGGACCGCTACCAGGTGCGGATCGAGGAAATCCGCCAGTCGGCTCGCATCGTCATCCAGGCCATCGAGGGGCTCCCCGCCGGGGAGCTGCAGGCCAAGGTGCCCAGGGTGATCAAAGTCCCCAAGGGGGAGACCTACGTGCGGGCCGAGAACCCCAAGGGCGAGATGGGCTACTACGTGGTTTCGCAGGGAGGGCGCATCCCTTACCGGGTCAAGATCCGCTCGGCATCGTTTTCCAACATCTCGATCTTGCCGTACCTCCTGGAGGGCGTGCTCATGCCGGACATCATCGCCATCATGGGCAGCCTGGACTTCGTGCTGGGCGACGTGGACCGATGAGCCCGCTCGTGCTGGCCGCCCAGCTACCGGTCATCGAGAACTTCTGGCTGCTGCTCGGCATCAAGCTGGTCATCATCGGCCTGCTCATCCCGGTGTTCGGGCTGGCCATCGGCTACGCCGAGCTGAAGATCTCCGCCCATATGCAGAGCCGCATCGGGCCCTACTTCGCCGGGGGTCGCTTCGGGTGGGCGCAGCTCATCGCCGACGGCCTCAAGTTCATCCAAAAGGAGGACATCATCCCGGCAGAGGCCGACCGGCCGGTCTTCAAGATCGCCCCGGCGGTGGTGCTTCTGGGCAGTGTGGCGCTGTTCGTGGTCATCCCCTTCGGCCCCGGCCTGATCGTGAGGGACCTCGACCTGGGAGTCTTCTACGCCCTGGCCATGTCATCGGTGGGCACCATCGGGGTGCTGATGGCCGGCTGGTCTTCGGCCAACAAGTATTCGCTGATGGGAGGGCTGCGGGCGGCCGGGCAGCTCATAGCCTACGAGCTGCCGCTGGTGCTGGCGGTGGTGGGGGTGGTGATCCAGGCCGGGACCATGTCGATGGTGGGGATTGTGGAGGCCCAGGCCCAGAACGTGGTGACGGTGGCCGGCTTCTCTTTCCCGCTGCCCTATGTGCTGACCGGCCAGGTGATCGGCTTCGGCATCTTCCTGGTGGCTAGCCTGGCGGAACTCAGCCGCATCCCCTTTGACATGCCCATCGCCGAGTCGGAGTTGGTGATGGGCTTCCTCACCGAGTACTCCGGGTTTCGCTTCCTGTTCTTCTTCCTGGGTGAGTACACCAACATCTTTACCCTGTCGGCCATCGCCGCCACCCTGTTTCTGGGGGGCTACCACCTGCCCGGGCTGAACGCCGCTATCTGGGGGCCGCTGGTGCTGATCGGCAAGGTGGGGCTGCTGGCCTTCCTGATGATCTGGTTTCGCTGGACCTTCCCCCGCCTGCGAGAGGACCAGCTGCAGGCCCTGGCCTGGAAGTGGCTCATCCCCCTGGCACTGGTGAACATCGCGGTGACCGCCACTCTCAAGGTGGCGTTGTAGGTCTCTCTCCCTCCCCCGCTTGCGGGGAGGGCCGGGGAGGGGCTCCTGGTGCCATCCAACGCATCGCCGCACGACACCAGCTGATGTGGCTCGGCTTGCTCATCCTGGCCGGGGCGGTGGCCCTGGCGCTGCTGGCCGATCCACCCACGCGTTCGCGGCCCCTCCGCTACTGGCTGCTGGTGGCCTTCCTGCTCGGCTTCGGCGTGCTGACCGGCTTCAGCGTTGGCCCGCCCTTCCTGCTCTTCGGGCTCGCCTTGGTGCTCTTGGCTCCCTTTCGCTCCCGTCCGGGCATCTTCTGGCCGGCGGTGGCCGCGGTGGCCTCCTTCATCGTCGGGTTCATGCTGGTGGCTCCCTTGGTCTGCACCAGCACCGCCACCGAGGCAGTGGTGACCGAGAGTGAAGGTCAGTCCTCCAGCCAGCCGGCCACCACCACCTGCAACAGCCTCATCGGCATCACCTACAGGGGCCCGGGCACCTACCACCCGAGCTTGCTGCCTGCTTTGGTAGTTGGCTCTCTGGCCGCACTGGGGAGCGCCTTGCTCAATCGACTGGGCTGGCTGGACCAGGCGGGCTGAGAGGAGAAGCCCTGGGAGACCTGCTGCACCGTGGACCACTTCAGGGCAATCAGCAGGTAGGGCACCGTTGCTTTGCCGGGCCCGCCGGCCAGGTGATGCGGCCGGGGAATCTACGGACGCAGGCTACCGTAGGAGCCGCTTCAAGGAGCGTGAGGAGATGAGGAAACCCGACATTCCGGTGCCGATGAAAGGCCTCGCCAAGGGGATGTGGGTGA
>JALYHC010000236.1 GCA_030776765.1 Actinomycetota bacterium
GTCGTCCCCGGCGGTGAGCCCCTCCCGCAGGTTGTAGAGCCGGAGCAGGTGAAGCCGTCGCTCCCCCCAGCGCATGACCTCATAGGAGCTGGTCTCCCAGCCAGTCACCGCCCCCACCAGGGTGGCCATGTCCTCGAGGGAGAGGAGCCGGGTGGGGGCGCTGGCGAAGATGCACAGGTTGAGGGCGTCGCAGGCACTCCACAGCGAGCACAGGGCCTTGAACCAGCGGACCTTCTCGGCGGAGAGCTGGTGGGAGGGGGCAGGGTGGAGGATGCCCTGGGTCCGGGAGAGCTCGAAGCTGTGCGGCCAGGCCGGGTCGGGGTCGTAGTCCAGGTCGTGCTCGCAGATCTCGTAGCGGGGGCCGACCGGGGCCACCGCGTAGCCCAGCGCCAGGTTGGTCATCGCCCGGGGGTCGAACCCGGCCACCTCCAGGCCCTTGACGTGGAGGGCGAAGCGACCGGCCCCTAACCCGAGCTGCCCCGCCGCTCGGGCCACGCCTTCCGCCAGCCAGTCACCGACCCCCTCCCGGAGGGCGATCCGCTCCACCAGGGGATCGAGGGCGGCGTCGTCCCCGAACCGCACGTCCAGCCCGTCGAGGTCGCCCGGGGAGAGGAGACCCTGGTCGCGGCACTCCATCACGAAGCTGAGGGTGTAGCCGAGGGAGACCGGGTCCAGGCCCAGCCGGAGGCAGGTCTCGTTGAGTCGCAGGACCGTCTCGGCCCTCCGGGTCCCCAGGTTGGGCCCCAGGGAGCCGGCCGCCTCCTGGTGGAGCCCTCCGGTGCGGGTCTCCCGGGCGGCGGCCAGAGCATCCGGATCGGAAGAGGCGGCGAAGCCCTTGATGCAGTCGTTGGGGCACCCGGGGCAGCCGCCGCTCTCCCAGGCGAGGTGGCGCAGGAAGGCCTCCGGCCGGTACCCGGCGGCGTCGAAGCGCGCCGTCCGGTAGTTCTCCACCCCGTACACCCCGAGGCGGGCGCCGGCTACCCAGGTCCCGAAGCCGGGCGGCTCGTGCTGCCAGCGGGTGACCGGGTTGTCGAGGAGGCGGGCCCGGTAGGCCTCGGTGAGGCGCTCCAGGCGGCCGGGGTCGGCCACCGGCGGGGCGGCCCCCCCGGCCAGCACCACCGCCTTGAGAGCCTTGGCGCCCATCGCGGCCCCCAGCCCCATGCGGGCCGCCGCATGGGACCGGTCGGCCACGATGCCCGCGTAGCGGACCAGGCGTTCCCCCGCCGGTCCGATCGCCGCCACCCGGGCGCCGGGATGGTCGGCGGCCAGGCGGTCGGCGGCCTCTGCCGTATCGAGCCCCCAGAGGTGGTCCGCCGGGAGCAGGCTGGCCTGCCCGTCGGCCACCAGCAGGTAGGTGGGGCGCTCGGCTCGCCCCTCCACCAGCAGGGCGTCGTACCCCGAGGCCTTGAGGGCCACCCCGAAGGGTCCCTCGGCCCGAGCCTCCCCGATGCCTCCGGTGAGGGGTGACTTCCCGGTCACGCTGAAGCGGGGGAGGCCGGCGGCCCGGTGACCGGCCACGACGCTCGAGGCGAAGACCAGGACGGCTTCGGGATCGAAGGCATCCAGCCCCGGCGAGGTCTGCTCCAGCAGGTAGCGGGTGGCGAGCAGGGACCCTCCCGCGTAGAGGCGGGCGGTCTCTGGGTCGAGGGGCTCGGCGCGCAGCGAGCCGGTGGTGAGGTCGACTCGCAGGACCCGGGCGTGGTAGCCGGAGATGGTCACCGCGCCCCCCTCGGACCGGCCGGGCGCCGCTCCCCGAAGCCGGGCCGTCTCGTGGGCTCCATGCTCCCTACAGTACGACCTCGAAGCGCTCCGCCACCTCCTCCCGGGTGGGGATGGCGGTGGCTCCTCCTGGGGCGCAGCAGGTCAGGGCCGAGACCGCCACCGCGAACTCGAGGATCCGCTCCCACCGGTCGGCGGTGGGCGGGGCGTCGTCCTCCATCAGGCCGGCGATGACCGCCGCCACGAAGGCGTCTCCGGCCCCGGTGGTGTCCACCGCCTCCACCGGCCGGCCGGGTACCTCGATCAGCTCTTCTCCGATCAGGGCCAGGCAGCCCCGAGAGGCGAGCGTCAGGACCACCTGGGGGTCCCCCAGCGCCCGGATGCGGCGCAGGACGCCCTCTCCCTCCTCCGAGTAGAGAGCCTGGGCGTCGTCGGCGGACAGCTTGACCACGTCGGCCCGGGCGAAGAGGGCCTCCAGGGAGCGCCGGTATGCCTCGAAATCCGCCACCAGCGAGGGGCGCACGTTGGGATCGATGGTACGGATGGGCCCCTCCAGCGAGAAGGCCCTCAGGGCGGCCCGGTAGACCGGTTCCTCGAGGAGGGAGATCGAGCCGCAGTGCACCGCCCGGGCTCCTGCCACCAAGGCGTCGTCGAGGCGCTCGGGGTCGAGGAGCCCGAAGGAGTGGGGTGATCCGTAGAAGGTGAAGCGCGGGTCGGGCCCCTCGAAGGTGGTGACCGCCAGCGAGGTGGGGACGTCCACCACCGGGGAGCCGGTGAGGCGCACCCCGTGGTCGGCCAGGTAGGCGCGCAGGCGAGCGCCGAGCGGATCCGAGCCGAACGATCCCACGAACTCGACCGGAACCCCCAGGCGGGCCAGCCCGATGGCCACGTTGAACGGTGAGCCTCCGGGGGCCGGGCGGTAGACCGGCTCCCCCCGGCAGTCGGCCTCGATCATGTCCACCAGGGCCTCTCCCAGGGCGAGGGCGTAGCCCCGGCCCGCCTCCGGGCCGGAGTTCACCCTCACACCCCTCGGGCGGCTCTGGCCACCAGCTGGTCGGCACGCTGGTGGTGAGCGGGCCGGTGGCCCGGCAGGGGACGGAGGTGGAGGTGGACGGCGTCGAGGATGTCGGCCGTGGTGGGGAGGAAGGCCTCAACCAGCTCGGCCGGCGGGGCGATGGTGTTGCGCGCCCCCACCAGGGCGATCGGCGCCTGGAGGTCCCCGAAGGCGGCCAGCTGGAGATGGGAGGCCAGCGTGGCCAGGAAGCTGCCCCGCAGGCAGGCGTCCGAGACGAGGAGCAGCCGCCCGGTCCTCCGGACCGAGTCCAGCACGGGGCGGTAGTCGAAGGGCACCAGGCTGCGGGCGTCGATCACCTCGGTCTCCAGGCCGTGATCCTCTTGGAGCCGGTGGGCCGCCTCCAGGGCCCGGTAGAGGGCCGGGCCCACCGACAGGACGGTCAGGTCCCCGCCGGTCCGCACCACATGGGGGAGCCCGATGGGGACCCGGTAGTACCCCGGCGGGACCCCTTCGGGGCGCAGCACCTCCACCTGGCCGTAGAGGCGCTGGCTCTCGAAGAACACCACCGGATCGTTCCCCGACAGGGCGGCCGCCATGAGCCCCTTGGCGTCGTAGGGGGTGGCCGAGTAGACCACCTTGAGCCCGGGGACGTGGGCCACCATGGCGCTCCAGTCCTGGGAGTGCTGGGCCCCGTAGGTCTCGCCCACCGACACCCGCAGCACCACCGGCAGCCGCAGCAACCCCCCCGACATCGCCTGCCACTTGGCGAGCTGGTTGAAGATCTCGTCCCCGGCCCGCCCGATGAAGTCGGCGTACATGAGCTCGACCAGGGCTCTCCCTCCCTCCATGGCGTAGCCGACCGCGCTCCCCACGATGGCCGCCTCGGAGATGGGGGTGTTGAAGAGGCGGTGGTAGGGGAGGAGCTCGGTGAGGCCCCGGTAGACGGCGAAGGCTCCCCCCCAGTCCCGGTTCTCCTCTCCGTAGATGACCAGCCGGTCGTCGGCCACCGCATGGTGGGCGATGGCCTCGAAGAGGGCGTCCCGGAATTGGATCGCCTGGGAGCCCGGCAGGGTCTCCCCGGACTCGTCCAGGCCGCTCCGGGAACGTCCCTGGAGCATTCGGAAGCGAGGGGTCTCCTCCAGGGGGCGGGAGACCTGCCCGGGGGGCGCCGCATCCAGGTCGATCTGCTCGTCGGAGAACATCAGCGCCTCGATCCGCTCGGCCGGGGGATCGAGGCGGGGGGAGATCCTCGGATCGACCGCCAGGCGGAGGGCCTCGGCGACCCGGTCCCGAGCCCAACCCTGCCACGCCTCCCGGTCGTCCGGTCCCAGGAGCCCGGCCTCTTCGCAGCGGGCCGCGTAGCGGTCGATGGGATCGATCTGCCGCCACAGCTCCGTCTCCTCGGGCGTCCGATACGAGGAGGCGTCGCTGGGGGAGTGTCCGCTCTGGCGGTAGGTCTGGCAGTCGATGAGCACCGGCCCCTCGCCGGCCTCCAGTCGCTCCCGGGCCCGCCGCATGGCGTCCGCCACCGCCAGGGGGTCGTTGCCGTCGATGGACTCGGCGTGCAGGTTGTCGGGACGGACCCCCAAGCCGATCCGGCTGAGCCGGTCGTAGGCCATCGTCTCGCCCATGGGCTGGCCCCCCATGCCGTAGAAGTTGTTGACGAAGAAGAAGACCACCGGGAGACCTCCCCGGTAGGGGGGCTCCCAGAGCCTGCTGAACTGCTCCATGGCCGAGAGGTTGAGGGCCTCCCAGACGGGGCCGCACCCGGCGGAGGCGTCACCGATGTTGGCCACCACCAGGCCCGGCCGGCCGAAGCGCTTGGCGGCCAGGGCGGCCCCCACCGCGATGGGCGCCGAGCCGCCCACGATGGCGTTGTTGGGATAGATGCCGAACGGAGGGAAGAAGGCGTGCATGCTGCCCCCGAGTCCCTGGTTGAACCCAGTGGCCCGTCCGAAGATCTCGGCCAGCAGGCCGTAGAGGAGGAACTGGGTGGCCCGGGTGGGGGTGTCGGTGTCTGGCAGGTTCTCCTCGAGCGCCGCCACCACCCGGCCCCGGCCGAAGTCCTCCATCACCTCCCGCAGTTGCTCCTCAGGCAGGGCGGCGATGGCCGACAAACCCTTGGCGAGGACCTCCCCGTGGCTGCGGTGGCTCCCGAAGATGTGGTCCGCGGGGCGAAGCTCGAGCGCCTGACCGACGGCGGCCGCCTCCTGTCCGATCGACAGGTGGGCGGGTCCCCGGTGCAGGTACTCGACGCCCTCGTAGGAGCCGGCCCGCTTGATCCGGTCAAGGGCGGCCTCGAAGGTACGGATCAGGATCATGTCCCGCAGGACTCCCCTGAGGGCCCGCTCCCCCCGGCGGGCCACCTCGTCGGCGACGTCGGCCTGATAGGCATTCAGGGGGATGGGCCGCAGGTCGAGGCGCCCGGGACGCCGCACGACGGCCGGATCGATGAGGAGGTCCCTAGTCATCACAAAGCTCCTCGGGGCTGGGTTGCCGCGGGCATCATACGGACAAGGCGCGGCGCCGAACGGCGAGCAGGACTCTACCTCCACCCCGCTTCCCCGCTTGGTGAACCGTCGGATGTCGCCCCGACCTTGGCGGGGTAGGTCCGGTGGGCGACGTGGCACTACGCCCCTGACACGGCATCACCATCGCCCTTGCACCCGACGAGACTCTGCACCAGAGCTGCCGATACAGCGCGGTCGGCTGATCGCCCAGGTGAGTGCCTTGTTACACCAGATCGAGTATTGGGTGCATCGAGCCATTGGGCGGTCACCGCCTCCCAGTTAGCATTCCGGACGCGTGCCTGCCGTTTCCATGCGTTGGGCCGCCCGCCTAGGCCGGGCTGTACTGTTCGACGTCGCGGTCTATCGCGAGACAAGGGCCATGCGTCCACCGAGGCCCGAGAGCGTCGTAGCCATCGGTTTGGCTTCATCGGCCCACGCTCTTTGGGCCTTCCTCCGGTCACCTGGCGAGGCGGCTTTCGCCGCGGTCACGGCATTCACGGCCGAGGTGGCCATGTGGCTGGTCGTGGTGACGTCGGTGTACGCGGTCCTCAGGCTCACACGGACCGAGCGGCGCGTCGCCTACGGGGAGGTGTTCAATCCGGTGGCGCTCGCCGATGCCCCGGGGGCGCTCATGCTCCTGGGCCTGATACCTCTCCTGCGAAGCTTCACCCCTCTGCTTGTGCTGGCAGGCGTGTGGAGGATTGGCGCCCTTTGGCTGGCGGTCGGCACCATCGGCCTTATCAACCTTCGGTTACGAGTGGCAGTGCTGATCGTCTCGTTGCTCGCCGGGCTGGTCGCCTTCGGGGCTACCGGAGCCATTCTCTGGCCAGTCTTTCCCGGCTAGGCCCTGACGAGCTCGTCACCCCAAAACTGTCCCCGCTTGAGAGAAACGGAGGACGACAGCCGATCGGCGACCTGGTCAAAGGCGATCTGTGGCTCGGCAGGGGAGGCAGAGTCGTAAGGTCACTGGAGACTCGGCGGTGGTAAGGGAGAGCAGGTGGCGACGAGGTTGGTCCGATGGGCAGGGGGAGCGGCGATAGCCGGCGGGCTGTTGTGGATTGCCACGCTTGCCATTACCGCTTCGAAACCTGAGCACTCGAGGCGCGGTCCGGGCGGCTTCATCGTCTTGCTGCTCGCGGCCTTGATCCTCATGGGTGTAGGGG
>JALYHC010000237.1 GCA_030776765.1 Actinomycetota bacterium
GTCGTCCACCGCCAGGATGACCGGCTTGGCCACTGCTCCTCCTCCTTGCCTACCCCTCGACCGTAGCCGATATCGGCGGAGTCTTTCCAGGTGGTGGAGGGGCGGCTCTACTCACCTTCCCGGCCCACGGACGGGGCCAGGCGGAACAACTGGCGGGAGGTGCCCCGCTCCACCATCCACGGCGCTTGCTCCGATGAGGGCCGACGGGGCAGGGCCAAGCAGGGTAGGGGATGAAGCTCCGTCTCCCAATCCGTGAGCTGGGGGCGCCCCAGCGATTCCCACTGGTCATAGATCGCCATTAGGTCCCGATAGATCCCACTGTCCCCCCAAACTCGCACCCCGTCCTCGGTCACCCGAAGCATGGAGCCGCCGCCCCCGGCCATCCCCAGTCCCTCCGGACCCCGATGCGCCCGGAGGTCACACATGGCCAGAAAGAAGTGAAAGTCCCACCAGGCTCGCCGGCAGGCCCGGAAGCTGCGCTCGTCCATCCCGCTGTCGGTCAGGGCGGGCGGGAGTGGGTGCTCCTCGTCCGGTGGCCGCTCGCCCGGGTCGGGAAGCTCGTCCGGCCACGGGTTGGGCCCGGACAGCTCTCCCTGTAGCTGCATGAACCCCGAGTAGGCGGACATCCTGCCCGACAGGTGGCCGTCGGCCTTGCCCAGCTTGACGAGCGGGTCGGAGAACGGGCCGCCGTGCTGGAGGGGGACCAGCATCAGGCCGTTGGGGGCGAGCTGCTGCGCCCAGGCCCAGGACACCTCTGGGCAGCCGGCAGCGGCCACGATGCGGTCGTAGGGGGCTCCCTCCGGGTTCCCGGCGGCACCGTCGCCGTGCAGCACCCTGATCGCCTCATAGCCGGATCGCCGCAAGAGGCGAGTGGTCTGGGCCACGACATCCGGCTGGATGTCGACGGTGGTGACCAGGGCCGGGTCGCCCACCATCTCGGCGATCAGCGCCGCGTTGTACCCGGTGCCGGCACCGATCTCCAACACCTTCATCCCGGGGGCCAGCTCCAGCTCCTCGAGCATGATGGCTACCAGGGAGGGCTGGGACGTGGAACTGGTGGGCCGCCCCTGCTCGTCCAGCCGCGTGATCAGGGCCTGGTCGGAGTAGACCAGCTCCAGGACCTCGGGGGTGGGGGCGGTCGGGTCCACCTCGTAGCGCTGGGGCCGCTCTCCCTGCTGTGGAGGCGGCCAAGGCAAGTAGAAGAAGGTCTCCACCAGGCGGTGGCGGGGGACCCGGCGCAGGGCCCGCTCGACCCGGGGGGATAGGCCGTTGGACAGGCCGCAGCCTGTCTCCTTCAAGCGATCGACATAGCCGTCGATCAGCTTCTCGATGGTTGCTTCGCCCATTTTCCTGTTGGGGGCTGTCTCGTGGGGCCCTCTCCCAGCAGGGAACAGCGAGCCGGGCCGCTGTGTTGGCAGTGAACGCACTCCCTAAACTCGTCTCATTATGCCTGCAGCCAACTCTCCCTTTGCCCTCAACGTCGCCGACCTGGTAGGCCGTCCCGGAGCCCAGCGCAGGACGCAGGTGGTGGCTCCGGCTTCCTTCGGCGTTGAGCTGTCGCGCGTCTCGCCCGGCCGCCCCCTGGTGGCCGACCTGCTCCTCGAGTCCCTCTCAGAGGGCGTGCTGGTGAGCGGAGACGTGAGCTTCCTGGCTCGCCACTCGTGCAATCGCTGCTTGAAGGAGTGGGAGGAGGACGGCTCGGTCCCCGTGATGCAGCTCTACGCCCACGAGCCGGACGAGGACGGCTATCGGCTGGAGCAGGGCGAGATGATCCACCTGGAGCAGCTGTTCCGAGACGAGGTCAGCCTGGCATTCCCGCTGGCGCCGCTCTGCCGCCAGGACTGCCGGGGACTTTGCCCCACCTGCGGCGCCGACTTGAATGAGGCTCCCTGCACCGGGCACGATGACGAGTCCGGCTCTCCGTTCGCGGTCCTGAGCCGGCTCTTGGAGCCGGGCGGCGACTGAGGAGGAGAAGGCCCAGATGGCGGTACCGAAAAAGAAGCTTTCCCGCTCACGTACCCGGAGGCGCAGGGCGATGTGGAAGGTGACCGCTCCCCGTACCATCCCCTGCCCCCAGTGCCACGGCCCCAAGCTCTCGCACCGGGCCTGCCCCAACTGTGGCACCTACCGGGGTCGAGAGGTGATCGCCGAATCTTGACGCCCCCATCTTGACGCCCCCATCTTGACGCTCGAGGAGGCCGCGTGGTCCGGATAGCCCTGGACGCCATGGGCGGTGATCGTGCACCCGAAGAGACGGTGGCGGGGGCGGTGGCGGCCGCCGGGAGGGGTGTCGAGGTGGTGCTGGTGGGGGAGGAACCGGCCATCCGTCCTCTGGTGGAGGAGCACGGCCTGGAGCTTCCCGTCGTCCACGCTCGCCAGACCATCGAGATGGGAGAAGAGCCGGCCCGGGCCATCCGGGAGAAAAAGGACGCCTCGGTGGTGGTGGCCGCACGAATGGTCAAGGAGAAGGAGGCCGAGGGTATGGTCTCAGCCGGTTCGACGGGCGCCGCTCTGGCGGCGGCCAGCCTGATCATCGGCCGCATCCCCGGCGTGCATCGCCCCGCCATCGCCACCATCCTCCCCACTCCGGGCAGCCCTATCGTGCTGCTTGATTCGGGCGCCAATCCAGAGTGCCGTCCCGAGCACCTGGCGCAGTTCGGGATCATGGGGACGATCCTGGCGGAGACCTACCTGGGCCTGGAGCGGCCCCGCATCGGGCTGCTCAGCATCGGCGAGGAGCGCGGCAAGGGCCGGGAGCTGGAGAGAGCCACGTATGCCTTGCTCGAGGAGGCACCCATCGACTTCATCGGCCAGGTGGAGGGGCGCGACCTGGCCACCGGGAAGGCCGACGTCTTCGTCACCGACGGCTTCACGGGCAACGTGGTCCTCAAGACCGGGGAGGGCACCGCCCAGTTCATCATCGAGCTGCTCGGCGAGGCGATCTCGTCGAGCGGTGGCCTCGGGGAGGGGGCGATGGGGCTGGGCCTCAAGCTGAAGGAGCTGGAGGCCCGACTCGATTACGAGTCCTCGGGCGGGGGCCACCTGGTGGGAACCCGGGGCGTGGTGGTGATCGCCCATGGTTCCTCCTCTCGCGTTGCCGTGGGCAACGCCCTGGCGATGGCGGCCGACGGCGCCGAGCGGGGGTTGGTGGAGAAGCTCTCCGCTCGCCTGCACGGGTGATGGCCGTCGACCCAAGCGCCCTCTCCGACGCCCGGCTCGCTTCGCTGGAGGAGCCCCTCGGCTACCGCTTCTCCGACCGCTCGCGGCTGCGGCAGGCGCTGGTCCACCGCTCCTATCTGTCAGAGCACGAGGGCGAGGAGTCGAACGAGCGCCTGGAGTTCCTGGGGGACGCGGTCCTCCAGCTGGCCGTCACCGACTTCCTCTTCGACCGCTTCCCCCAGCTCCCGGAAGGAGACATGGCCAAGGTGCGGGCCGGCGTGGTGAACGCCGTCACCCTGGCCGCCCTGGCGGAGAGGCTGGGGGTGGGGGAGCACCTGCTGCTCGGCAAGGGCGAGGAGGCCACCGGGGGGAGGGTGAAGGACTCCATCCTGGCCGACGCCATGGAGGCGGTGCTGGGGGCGGTGTACCTCGACTCGGGCTACGAGCGCGTCCGCCAGGTGATCCTCGACCTGGTGGGCCGGGAGGTGGCCCAGCGAGTGCTGCAGCCCGGCTGGCGGGACTACAAGACCCGCTTGCAGGAGGTGCTG
This sequence comes from Actinomycetota bacterium, assembly GCA_030776765.1. Lineage (GTDB taxonomy): Bacteria > Actinomycetota > Acidimicrobiia > Spongiisociales > JALYHC01 > JALYHC01. The sequence continues at coordinate 3,708 of JALYHC010000237.1, forward strand.
GCCAAGCAGGGCCTGCGGCCCGTCTATCAAAGTCGCGCCGAGGGGCCCGAGCACCTGCGCAGCTTCACCGCCTCGGTAGCGGCGGACGGGCGGGAGCTGGGCCGGGGCCTGGGCCCCTCCAAGAAGCGTGCCGAGCAGCGGGCCGCCGAGGAGGCCCTGCGCAAGCTTGGGGAGCTGTAGGCTCAGGCAGCCCCTCTACCCTTGACTCGTGCCCGAGCTTCCCGAGGTCGAGTCGATGCGCCGCTCGCTCGCCCCCGTGCTCGAGGGTGCACGCATCGTCGCCGCCCAGGTGCGGCATCCCCGCATGGTGCGCCGGCAGCCGCGCGCCCAAGACGTCACCGACCGGCTCGTCGGCCGCCGGGTGGATGACCTGCGCAGGCTGGGCAAGGTCTTGCTGGCCGACCTGGAGGGAGACCTCGTCTGGATGACCCACCTCGGCATGTCGGGGCGAATGCAGGTGGCCGAGCCGGGTGCCGAGGAGAGCCCCCACACCCACGTGGTGCTCCGGACCGATCGCCACCAAGAGGTTCGGATGGTCGACCCTCGCACCTTCGGGGCGGTGGCGGTCTTCACCCCCGAGGAGCTGGAGCGCAGCTCCCTGCCGGCGATGGGGCCCGACGCCTGGGACGCCTTGCCGAGGGCGGTCCGGCTGGCGGAGCGGATGGCGGGGCGGCGGGTGGCCGTCAAGTCCCTGCTGATGGACCAGCGCTTCCTGGCCGGGCTGGGCAACATCTACGCCGACGAGGTCCTCCACCGGGCGGCCATTCGCCCCCACCGCCCGGCCGGCTCGCTCGGCCCCGAGGAGGTCAAGCGACTGCGGGCCGCCATCCGCCCGGTACTGGCGGCCGGCCTTCAGTGGGGTGGAACCAGCCTGGCCGACCTCGCCTACCTGCTGCCCGACGGGAGGGCCGGCGACTACCTTGCACGGCTGAGAGTGTACGGACGAGAGGGTGAGGCGTGCCTGGCCTGCGGAACCCCTATCAGGCGAACCGTGCTGGGAGGGCGGAGCTCGTTCTGGTGCCCTAGCTGTCAGCGATGAGCGCCTTACAGATGTTCGTCTCCGGCCGGGTGCAGGGCGTCTTCTTCCGCTCCAGCACGCAGGGACGGGCTGCCCAGCTGGGCCTGGCCGGCTGGGTGCGCAACCTCTCCGACGGGAGGGTGGAGGTTTTCGCCCAGGGGGCTTCCGACGAGCTGCACGAGCTGCGGCGCTGGCTCGAGCAGGGACCGCCCGACGCCCGAGTGGAGGCCGTCCACGTGGAGCAGGTGGAGGAGGACCCGAGCCTGCGCAGCTTCGAGGTGCGGTAGGTTCCGCTCCTTGATCCACAACGACCGCCCCCTGTACCTGCCGGTGATCCTCGGGACGTCTCGGCAAGGCCGCATGAGTGAGCCGGTGGCCCGCTTCGTGCACGAGGAGCTGGCCGAGCGGCCGGGCGTGGAGAGCGAGCTGCTTGACGTGCTCCAGTTCCACCTGCCCCGCCAAGATGCCGGCCGGGCGATCGCGCTTCCGGAGTTCTCGGAGCGCATGGAGCAGGCCGACGGGGTGGTGATCGTGGCGCCCGAGTACAACCACGGCTACCCGGGCGCCCTCAAGCGGCTGCTCGACACGGCCCTTCCGGAGTACGTCCACGAGGCGGCGGGGGTGGTGGGGGTCTCCAGCGGGCCGTTCGGCGGGACGAGGATGGTGCAGAACCTGCTGCCGGTCCTTCGGGAGTTGGGCTTGGTGACCATCTTTTGGGACGTCAACGTCTCCCAAGTGCACGCCGGCTTCGACGACTCGGGCAAGCTCCAGGATCCGGCACTACCAGCCAGAATGGACAAGTTCCTGAAGGAGCTGGTGTGGATGGCACGGACTCTGAGATACGGCCGCCGGCACATCTCCATCGATCGAGGCCAAGCATGAGGACACCAGCGCCACCGGGCTGCCCGCGCTGCGGAGCGGAGATGAACCGCCACGCCGAGAAGCTCCTCGAAGGCCCCTATGGAGATGCCCCTGAGCACCCCTATGAAGACGAGGAGGGCTTCAACCCCCTGCTCCATGGGGTGGTGATCCAGATCTACGCCTGCCCCCAATGTGGGAAGGGCGAGGCCCTCCCGGCCAGCCACTGAAGCGGAAATCGTCGGGTTTTGGCGCCCTTGCTGATAGCCTCCCGGCGCCCGCACTCACATCCCCAAACTATGTATCTGAGATCCCTTCGACTCGCCGGCTTCAAGTCGTTCGCCCAACTCGCTCGCCTGGAGCTGGAGCCGGGGGTGAGCGTGGTGGTGGGGCCGAACGGCTCCGGCAAGTCGAACCTGGTGGAAGCGGTGGCCTGGGCGATGGGAACCCAAGCTCCCAGCGCCCTACGGGGCCAGCGCATGGAGGACGTCATCTTCGCCGGCACCGCTACTCGGTCTCCGGTAGGCCGGGCCGAGGTGAGCCTCACCTTCGACAACGGCTCTCGCCACCTGCCCCTCGACCTGGCCGAGGTGACCATCACCCGCCGCCTCTACCGGGACGGCACCAGCGAATACCAGATCAACGGCACCGGCTGCCGGCTGCTCGACATCCAGGAGCTGCTCTCCGATGGAGGCGTGGGGCGACACCAGCATGTCATCGTCGGGCAGGGCCAGCTGGACGGGTTGCTCAATGCCACTCCTGAGGACCACCGGGAGATCATCGAAGAGGCCGCCGGAGTGCTCAAACACCGCCTCCGTAAGGATCGGGCGGTGCGCCGGCTGGAGCGGACGGACGGGGACGTGCTCCGCCTGCACGACTTGCTCAGGGAGCTACGCCGCCGCCGGGGACCGCTACGACGCCAGGCAGAGGCGGCCGAGCGCCACGAGCAGGTGCGGGCCGAGGCGGACGCTCTGAGGCTCTTCCTCGGCGGCGAGGAGCTGCGCAGGATCCGCCGGCGCATGGAGGAGGTGGAGGGCGACCGGGCGGTGCTGGCGGAGCGCATCTCGTGCGCCGAGCGAGAGGCGCGCTCCCTGGAGCCTTCCGTGGATCTGCTCGAGCGGCGGGCAGCCCAGGCGCACCACTCGTTGCAGGGGGACGTCACCGCCTCCGCCCGGCTGGAGACGGCCGGCGAGCGGCTGCGCCGGATCGGCCAGGTCGCGCAGGAGCGGCGCCGGGCCCTGGAGGCGCGCCTGCACGGGGCCGGGGAGCGAAGGCGCGACCTGGAGGACGAGGCGCGGCGTCTCGAGGTGGAGCTCGCCCGAACCAGCGAGGCCGAGCGCCAGGCTGCCCTGGAGGCAGATCGCCGAGAGGAGATCCTGAGAGCGGTGGAGGACGAGGAGCGGTCGCTGAGCGGCCAGGAGGGCTTGCCGCCACAGGGCGCCGCCGCCATCGTGCGAGGGGACGTGCACGCCCTGGAGTCGGCCATGGAACGGGACATGCGCGAGGCGGAGTCACTGCACCGCCGCCGGGAAGTGGTCCGGGCTGTTATGAGCGAGCAGGCGGCCGAGCTGACCTC
>JALYHC010000238.1 GCA_030776765.1 Actinomycetota bacterium
GCACCAGGCCGGCCCCGTAGAGGAAGAACTCGAGCGGCACCGGCAGGTCCGCCCGGCCACCGATGCCATGGGCCAGCGCCGGTCGTGGGGTGGCCAGCACGGCCAGGGCGGTGCCGGCGAGAAGGGCCCGCCTCCTCACGGGGTGACTTCCAGCTCGAAGAGCAGGCGGTGCGAGTCCTCCAGCTCGACCTCGAAAATGCGGGGACGTCGGCCACGAACTCGATCACCGCCGGCTGCTGGGGGCCGACGTCGGCGAACAGATCGTACCCGTGCACGTGGACGTGCTCGGCGACGTCCGCCTCCACCTCGAGTCTCACCCTGTCCTCCTGGTCGACCCGCACCCGCCGTTGCGCCTCGATCCGCTCCCCCTCCACCTCGACCTCGATCTCCACCACGTCCTCAGCGGGGGCGCTGGTGGACGTCGTCGAAGAGGAGCTCGAGGAAGTGGAAGAGAGGCTGAAGGTGGTGGACGTCGAGCTGCTGGTGCTCTCCTCAAGCGCCGCGGCGGCCTGCTGCAGCGAAGTGGTAGCGGCCTCGGGTGTGGCCCGGGGGGTGCACGACAATACGCCCAGCACCAGGACGAGGGCGGCGAGGGGCCTCATGGCCGACCAGGGTATCGGCCAGCCAGGATTTGTCGGCTCGAGTCCCGATACGCTGCAGGGGTGGGAGTGCTCTGTTACGGGTCACTGGGCCCCGACCTGGTCCACCGGCTGGATCGCCTGCCCGCTGCGGGAGACGACCTGCGGTCCCGCTCGTCTCACCTCTGCTATGGAGGGAGCGCCGCCAACCCGGCCGTGGCCCTGGCCGCCTGGGGCGTGCCCGTCAAGGTGGCCGGCCACCAGCTCGGGGACGACCCCTTGGGCAGCTACCTGGTGGGCGAGCTGCGGCGCAGGGGGGTGGGCACCCAGCTACTGGAGGTAGGACCCACCGCCAGCACACCGCGCTGCGTGGTGCTCCTCACGGGGGACGGGGAGCGCACCATCGTTTGCAGCGGGTACGAGAAGGTGGAGTGGCGGCCGGTCCCGGAGGCCGCTTGGGAAGGGACGGAGGTGCTGCTGGTGGGGGGCTATAGCGGGGCGGTGGGCTCTCGGATGGCCCGCCAGGCGGGGCGCAGGGGAGTGCCGGTGGCCTGCTTCGACGGCCATGCCGAAGAAGCGCGGCTGGTGATCTGGTCGCGACGGGAGCATCCCGACGAGGAGGAGGCCCTCCGGCTGTCGGACGGGCGGACGGTGGTGCTCACCGACGGTCCGCGTGCGGTCACCGCCTTTTCGGACGGCCGACGGTTGCTGGTCCAGCCGCCGGCGGTCCCCGCACGAGATACCACCGGCGCCGGCGACGTGTTCGCCGCCATGTGCGCGCTCGGGCTGTTGCGGGCTTGGGAGATGGACTGGACGCTGTTCATGGCGGCTACCGCTGCCTCCCTACTGGTGGCCACCGGGAGGGCAATGGGTATCCCTGCCCTCCAGGCAATCGAGGAGGCGGCGAGCCGAGCGGGAAATTCGCCGGAATCGGCGCCGACCACCACGCACAGTGCGTGCAGTGCCGCGGCCCAGCCCCCGACCCATCACTAAAGGATGTCGATGCAGAGAGCAGGGGGTCGTCCTGGCCCTGCTGGGAGGCGTGCTGGCCGGTTCGGCCTCCTACACCCCCTCCCCTCCCTTGGGCCCTCCCTTGGGCCCTCCCTTGGGCCCTCCCTTGGGGGCCGGCCGCTACATCGTGGTGCTCGACGAGGCGGCGGTCGACCCCACGGCCATGGCCAGCCAGATGGCCAGGCTGCACGGCCTCTCCCTCGACCTCGTGTACCGGCACGCCCTGCACGGATTCGTGGCCCAGGTGCCTGCCGGCCGCCTGGCCGCCCTGCAAAGGGACCCGCGGGTGCTGTGGGTGGAGCCCGATCGCATGTTCAGCATCGGCCTCGAGCCCGGCTACGAGACGGGGGTCGACCGCATCGAGTCGGACCGGGCCACCAGCTATGGGGCGGGCAGCTTGGATGGGTCGGTGAAGGCGGTGATCGGCGTGCTCGACACCGGGGTGAGCCATCCCGACATCAACGTGGTGAAGCGCTTCGACTGCACCACCGACGGCCCCTGTGTGGAGGGGGCCGGGGCCGACGGCCACGGCCACGGCACCCACGTGGCCGGGACGGCGGCCGCCAAGAAGGACGGCTCGGGGGTGATCGGGGTTGCCCCGGGGGCTCCGGTGTGGTCGATCAAGGTCCTGGACGACAGCGGCCGCGGCTGGGTCTCGTGGATCCTGGCCGGCATCGACCTGACTATCCAAAACAGCGCCACGGTTGCCGTGGCCAACCTGAGCCTGGGAGGCGCCGGCTCGGACGACGGGAACTGCGGCAACGACAACGGCGACTCGATGCACAGGGCAATCTGCCAGGCGGTCGATCAAGGAGTGGTCTATGTGGTGGCCGCCGGCAACAGCGACCAGGACTCGGCCGGCCACGTGCCTGCCGCCTACGACGAGGTGATCACCGTCTCGGCGGTGGCCGACTTCGACGGCCGAGGCGGAGGGGCCGGCTCCCCCACCTGCCGGACCGACCAGGACGACTCTCTGGCCGACTTCTCCAACTGGGGGAGCGACGTGGATCTGGCGGCCCCAGGGGTCTGCATCACGTCGACGTGGAACGACGGGGGCACCAGGTCCATCAGCGGCACTTCCATGGCCAGCCCGCACGTGGCGGCCGTGGCGGCCATGCACGTCCAGATGAACGGCAAGCCGACCGACGCCGCCCGAGTGGCAGGAGTCAGGGCGGACCTGAGGGCGGCGGCGATCTCGCAGGCCGACCCGGGGTGCGGCTTCGCCGACGACAGCGGGGACGGGTCCGCCGAGCCTTTGGTCTTCGCCAATGCCCTGGCCCTGGGAGGGACCGGGGAATGCGACGGCGCCCCACCGGCAGCCACCATGCACGTAGCGGACCTGGACCGCTCGAGCAGCTACTCGGGCTCCAGGTGGAAGGCCACCGTCACCATCGCCGTCCACGACGCCAACCACCAGGCCCTCGCCAATGCGACGGTGAGCGGGACCTGGAGCCGCGGCTACCAAGGGAGCGGTAGCTGCACGACGGGCGGCGACGGGCGATGCTCGGTCCAGAGCGGCAGCATCGCCAAGCGCAAGAAGACCACCGTTTTCAGCGTCGGCAAGGTGAGCCAGGACAGCCTCACCTACGACTCGTCGGCCAACCACGACCCAGACGGCGACAGCAACGGCACCAAGATCACCGTCCTCCGGCCCTAGGGACACGTCGCTCCGGCGAACTTTCGGCAATAGTGGCGCGTGGCGCGCTACTAAAACCTAAGGTTCGAGTCACATGAGCGAGCTCTACCGCCTCCTTCCCGAGCAGGAGGAGTTCCGCAAGGTCGTGCGGGAGTTCAGCCTGGACAAGGTGGCCCCGCGGGCGGCGGAGATCGACGCCGAGGGCGAGTACCCGCACGACATCCACCTGGAGATGGTCAAGGCAGACCTGCTCTCGGTGATGTTCCCCGAGGAGGTGGGGGGCGCCGGCGCCGACTCGATCACCCAGGCCATCCTCATCGAGGAGATCACCCGCCTGTGCACCAACTCCGGCATGATCCCCCTGCTCAACAAGCTGGGCATGACCCCGCTGCTCTTGCGGGGCAGCGACGAGCAGCAGCGGGCCTGGATCCCCCAGATCATCTCCGGGGAGGCGCAGGCCGCCTACGCCCTCACCGAGCCAGAGGCCGGGTCCGACGTCGCCAACCTGCGCACCAGGGCCCAGCGGGATGGGGATGGATGGCTGATCAACGGTGGCAAGCGGTTCATCTCCAACGCCGGGGTGGCCACCGTCTACACGCTCTTCGCCAAGACGGACCCGGGCGCCGGCCACGAGGGCATCTCCTGCTTCATCGTCCCGGCCGACGCCGCCGGCTTCCGGGTCACCAAGTTCGAGGAGAAGATGGGCCTGCGCGGCTCGCCCACCGGGGAGCTGGTGCTCGACGACGTCCGGGTGCCGGCGGACCACCTGGTTGGCGAGGAGGGAGAGGGCTTCCCGATCGCCATGATGACCCTCGACCGGTCCCGCCCGGGCATCGGGGCGCAGGCGCTGGGCATCGCCCAGGGGGCCTTCGACGTGGCGCTCGCCTACGCCCGCCAACGAACCCAATTCGGCCGGCCCATCATCGACAACCAGGCGGTGAGCTTCATGCTGGCCGACATGGACATGAAGATCCGAGCAGCCCGGCACCTGGTCTACGAGGCGCACGCCATGATCGACCGCCAGGACCCCGAGCTCCGCTACCTGGCCGCCGCCGCCAAGTGCTTCGCCTCGGACGTGGCGATGGCGGTGACCACCGACGCCGTCCAGGTGCTGGGGGGGTACGGCTACATCAGGGAGTTCCCCGCCGAGCGCTTCATGCGCGACGCCAAGATCACCCAGATCTACGAAGGGACCAATCAGATCCAGCGGGTGGTGATGGGGAGGCGGTTGGCCGGCGAGTCGTAGTCAGCCTTCCTCGGCGAACTTGATCATCGCCTCGGCCATCTCCTCGCTGTGGGTGAGGCTGGCCTCGTGGCCGGCTCCCCCCAGCTCCACCACCGAGACATCGGCCAGCCGGCCGGCCAGGTCGTGCTGGGCTGACGGGGGCACCAGCTGGTCGTGGGTGGTGATGATCAGCAGGGCGCTCTGGTCGAGCCGCCCCACCCACTCCCGGCCGTCGAACCCCAGGGCAGCCAGGCCGGCGTCGTAGAAAAGGCTGGCGTCCCGGTCCATGAAGGTCTCCCACAACCACCGGGCATGCCGGGGCTCCACCGCCCCCGCCTTGAGCAGGTAACGCTGGCGTAGCCGGGCGCCCTCAGCGGGGCTGAGGCGCTCGAAGGCCCGCCCCAGGCGCAGCAGTAGGCGGCGGGGGCGCCGGGCACGCCAGGGCATCCAGGCCGCGGTGGCGACCAACACCAGCTTGGAGACCCGGTGGGGGTGACGGTGAGCGAGCACCTGGGCCACCATGCCCCCCATCGAGTAGCCGGCCACCACCGCCCGTCCGATGCCCAGGGCGTCCAGCACCCCGGCCAGCTCGTCGGCCACCCCCTCGACTCGATACTGCCCGCGCACCCGGTCGGACTTCCCGTGGTTCCGCTGGTCCACGGCGATCACCCGGAAGTGCCCGGAGAGGTGGGGGATGACGCGGTACCAGTTCAGCAAGGAATCGGCACCCCAGCCGTGCACGAGCACCAGGGGAGGTGCCTCGGCCGGGCCGGCCTCCCGGACGAAGTACTCCCGCTCCCCGACCAACACCGTGCGGCCGGCGAGCCGCAGCGGGCGCTCTTGCACGCCCTGGAAAGGAGGGGGGAGCTGCGGCCCCAGCAAGCGCCAGGCCAGCCAGGCCCACAGGACCCGTCGCGCCCACCGGATCACCAGCCGTCCTCGACCAATTCCCCCTGTAGGCCCCCCTGCAGGGTGTCACGGGCGAAGACGTGCTCCTCCACGGGCTTGCCGTCCACCAGGTGCTCCTGGATGATCCGCTCCATGACCTCCACGCTCACCCCCCGGTACCAGACCCCTTCCGGGTAGACCACCGCGATCGGGCCCTGCTCGCAGATCCGCAGGCAGTCCACCTTGGAGCGGAGCACGCAACCCTCACCGCGCCCAGTGGGTGGCGGAGGTCCTTCCACAGTCCCTTGCCATTTGGGTGGAGAGCTTGCCAAGCCCAGCTCCTTCAGCCGGGCCTTCAGGTACTTCCACACCTCGCTCGACTCCTCGAAGGTCGAGCAGCGAGGCTTGGTCTGCTGAGCGCAGAGGAAGATGTGGCGGCGCAGGCTGCCGATGGAGAGGGCGCCGGCGATAGCCTCCAGGCGCTCTTCTCCCCCTCCCGCTTGCGGGAGGGGCCCATGGGAGCTGGGGGGAGGGTCGGTCCTCACGGCGGCTCCACGATACCGAGGTGGTGGTCCTCGGCCGGACGGGTCTCCGGCATGAGGACGACCACCAGCGCGGCCGCCGCCAGCAGGCCGGCGGCCAGCAGGAAGCCCAACCTGAAGTTGCCGGCGTCGGCTACCAGCCCCAGCACGATCGGCCCGATCACGAAGCCCAGGTCCCCAGAGGTGCGGTAGATGCCCACCGCCGAGCCCTCCGCCCTGGTGGGGGCCAGGTCTCCCACCATGGTGGGGGGCGGGATTGAGGCCAGGCCGGCGGTGATACCGACCAGTGCGGAGACGGCCAGCAACGCCGGGTAGGAGGAGACGAAGCCGTAGAGGGCGATGCTGAACGCCGACAGCACCAGCCCGGCCACCGCCACCGGCCGCCGGCCCACCGAGTCCACCAGGCGACCCCCAGGGTTGACGATCACCAGGTTGGTGACCGCCGAGATGGCCAGGATCTCCCCGATTGCTCCCTCGCTCAGGCCCAGAGACTCTCCGGCATAGAGCGGGAGCAAGGTCACCCGGGCGCCGGCCCGCATCACGAAGAGGGTGAAGCTCAAAAAGAGCACCCCGACGAAGACGGGCCGGCGCAGCAGCTGCCGTGCGCTGTGCAGCACCTGCCCCATCGAGGCCTGCTCGGGCCGGACGTTGGGGACGAAGCGGGCGGTGAGGGCCGCCGCCAGCAGGCCGAGGACGGCATAGATCCAGAAGGGGGTGGTGAAGTCCCCGATCTGGGCCGCATAGCCTCCCAGGAAGGGGCCGATGGCCACCCCGGCCAGCAGTCCCATCTGGAAGACGGCCATTGTGCGGCCCAGGCGTTGCTTGGGGGTGGTCTGCACCAGGTACTGCATGGCAGAGGTGGCGAAGGCGGCCGACCCGGTCCCCTCCAAGACCCGGGCGACCAGCAGCGTCCCATAGTTCGGGGCGAGGGCCGCTATTACGCTGGCCCCCGACAGGAGCAGGCAGCCCAACACGCCCACCCGACGAGTGCCGAAGCGATCGCCGGCCACTCCCCCCAACAGGTCGAAGGCCAACCGGGCCACGGCGAAGCCAGAGATGAGTGCTCCGGCCGCCGTGCGACTTACGCCGAACTGCCTGGCGTACAGGGGCAGGATGGGGGCCACCAGCGTCACCCCCGTCATGACCAGGAGGATCCCGAGCACCAGGGGCCAGGTCTGGCGGTTCAGGGCGGCGAGCTGCACGAGGTTAGGAGTTCCGGACCTCGATCCGGCCGGGTCGTTCGTCGCTCAGCCAGCCGATCTCCGCATCGGTGGGTGCTCCCTCGGCGCGCAACGCCTCCTGCAGGGTCGCCAGCCGCTCGGGGGGCACCGCGATGAGCAGGCCGCCGCTGGTCTGGGCGTCGGCCAGCACCCTCCTTCGGGGCTCGTCGAGGTCACCGAAGTCACAGAACCCCTCGGCGCTCGACAGATTGCGCCCGCTCCCCCCTGGGTAGATTCCCTGGGCGGCCAGCTCGGTCACCCCCTCGATGACCGGCACCCGGCCCGCTTCCACGATCGCCCCCACGCCGCTGGCGCGCACCATCTCGCCCAGGTGGCCAAGCAGCCCGTAGCCGGTCACATCCGTGGCGGCTCGAGCCCCGGCTTCGTCGACCGCGCGAGCGGCGCCGTCGTTGAGGGTCACCATCAGCTCCACCGCCTCGTCCCGCAGCTGTGCGGAGGCCTTCTCCTGCTTGATGGCGGTGGAGATGATGCCGGTGCCGAGCGGCTTGGTGAGCACCAGCCGGTCTCCGGGCCGGGCGGCGGACTTGGTGACCAGCCGGTCGGGAGGGACCAGGCCGGTGACGGCCAACCCGTACTTGGGCTCCGGGTCGTCCACCGAGTGGCCCCCGATGAGCGTGCAGCCAGCCTCGGCCAGCACCGCTGCCCCTCCATCCAGCACTTCCACCAGCAGCTCGAGGGAAAGGCTCTCCCGCGGCCAGCCCACCAGCTGGAGGGCGGTGAGAGGGCGGCCGCCCATGGCGTAGATATCGGAGAGCGCGTTGGCGGCGGTGATGCGTCCCCAGTCGTAAGGCTCGTCGACCACCGGGGTGAAGAAGTCCACCGTGTGGACCAGGGCGGTGTCCGGCGAGAGGCGGAAGACTCCCGCATCGTCGACGTTGCGCAAGCCCACCAGCAGGTCGGGGTGGTGGGCCGCCTTCAAGTTCTCCACGTGGCGCAGGACCTGCGCCAGCTCGTCAGGGCCGAGCTTGCACGCTCACCCGGCCCCGTGCGAGAAGGTGGTCAGCCGCACCGTCACCCGTCCTCACCTCCTTTGGGAAGTCTCCCATCAGGCTACCGGCCCCCGGTAGCCGGTCGGTGCGGTGAAGAGCCGCTCACTATGCTGCCCCGGGTGAGCGAGTCAACCGCCTGGCTCACCCCCCAGGCGTACAGAAAGCTTCGGGATGAGCTTTCGGAGCTGGAGACGGACGGGCGCCGCCGCATGGAGGAGCGCCTGGCGGAGGCGCGCTCCCAGGGCGACATCCGGGAGAACGCCGATTACGAAGCCGCCAAGGACGAGCAGGGCCTGATGGAGGCGCGCATTCGCCATCTGCGCGACGTTCTCGAGCGGGCCGAGGTGGGCCGTGTGGAAGACAGTGGCTCGGTGGGGGTCGGCTCGCTGGTGCGGGTGGTGGACGACGGGGGCGAGGAGACCGAGTACCTGGTGGCAGCCACTGAGAACCAGGTGCCGGGGTACCAGCTGGCTTCCCCCGAGGGGCCGCTGGGACGAGCCCTGCTGGGCGCCAAGCCCGGCGACGACGTCACCTACCAGGCACCCCGAGGAGACTTCACCCTGCGCGTGCTCGAGGTCCGCCCCTTCCCCGGCTGAGCGAACCTGAGGTAAATTCGCCGAGCTCTTGTCTCGAGTTCGGCCGAGATCCGCTGCAGTGGCCCCGGCCTACGCTCCCAAGACGCTGGCGGCTGGGAACTGGACGACCTGGGTAGTCGGCTCTGGCTGCACCCATCCCGACTCGATGGCGGTCTCTACCAGCGCTTCCACCATTCCCGCATCGAACTGGACGCCCGCAGCATGCTGCAGCTCCTCCAAGGCGGCCTGGGGGCGCAGCGCCCGTTGGTAGGGCCGCTCGGTGACCATCGCCTGGTAGGTGTCCAGCACCATGAGCGCCCGGGCCAGGAAGGGGATCTCCTGGCTGGCCAGGCCCTGCGGGTACCCGGAGCCGTCCGCCCGCTCGTGGTGGGCCAGCACTGCCTGGGCCACGTCGGGGTGCACCGCGTCGACGATGAGGGCGTACCCGTCCTCGGGGTGCGTCTGCATCAGACGCCACTCCTCTTGGCTCAGCGGGCCGGGCTTGAAGAGCACCGAGTCGGGAACTCCCAGCATGCCGACGTCATGCAAGAGGGCCGCCAGCCGCAGATGCTCGACCTCGCCGGCCGCCAAGGCCAGCCGTCCCCCCAGCGCGATAGCCATCTCGGCCAGCCGCTCCGAGCGGTCGGCCAGGTGGGGGGCCCGCATGCGCAGCGCCCCCAGCAGGGCCCTCACCACCGGCCCCCCAGAGTCGGGGCGGCGGGCCTCGAGGAACTCCACGCCCACCAGGCGCTCGTCGATCACCCTGGTGCAGTTCTTGCCCTGGCGCTTGGCGAGGTAGAGGGCCTGGTCGGCCACCCGGGTCAGCTCGTCCCGGCCAAGTGCATGATCGGGGAAGGCGGCCACCCCCAAGCTCAGAGTGATGGAGCCCACACCGGCCAGGCACCGCCGCTCCACCTCCTCTCGCAAGCGCTCGCTCACCAAGATGGCGCCCTCCGCCCCGGTGTCGGGCAAGATCAACCCGAACTCCTCGCCGCCGACCCGGCAGGCGATGTCCACCACTCGCAGCTGCGTGCGCAGGACCTCTCCCACCATCCGCAGCACCTGGTCGCCCGCCGCGTGACCATGAGCGTCGTTGACCGCCTTGAAGTCGTCCAGGTCGGCCAAGACCACCGCCAGGGGCCGGCTGAAGCGCCGGGCCCGGGCCAGCTCCTCAGAAAGACGGTCGAAGAAGTAGCCGTGGTTCTTGAGTCCGGTCAGCCAATCCGTGACGGAGAGCGCCTGTAGCTGGGCCACCGTCTGCTCCAGCTCCTCGTTGCGTGACCGTTCCCGCTCGTAGAGCCGGGCCACTTCCTCTAGCACGGGCCTGGACGCCTCGGCCGAGAGGAGGCCGGAGCCAGCGCTCACCGCACGAACGGCACCCACCAGCTCCTGAGGCCGGCTCTTGATCACGTAGGCGGCGGCTCCGGCTGATACCATCTCAGCCACCCGATCCACCTCGCTGAACGAGGCACACGCGATCACGTCTACCCGCTGGTCGCCGTCCTGGCGAATCCGGCGGGCCACCTCGGCGCCGCCGCCGTCGCCCAGCGAGACGTCGATCACCGCCACGGTGGGCTGCAGGGTGACGGCCAGCTCGATGGCTTCGCGCGCGCAGCCGGCCTCCCCCACCACCTCCAAGTGCGCCTCCTCGAGCACCCCGGCCAGGGCGGTGCGCGCCGCGGCGTCATCGTCCACCAACAGCACCCGGGTCTCCAGGCGATCTCCTCGTTCGACAGGACTGGTATCGGCTCAGGGCAGGAGGAAGTTGAGCGACAGGCACCCCTCTCGGCCTCGCTTCGCTCTCCTTGGGCCTCCCAAGGGGGGAGGGAAACGAGGGGAACCGCTACGAGCCGATGATGATCTCGCCCTGCTCGGCGTACGGCCCCAGGAAGACCAGCCGGTTGCCGTCCTCCAAGCGGGCAAAGTAGTGCTCGGCCAGGACGGCTTCCTGCTCGGGGCTCGGAGTGTCGGTCAGCACCGCCTCGGCCGCCTCGCCGCTGTCCACGATGTGGGCCTCGCGGATGGGGGCGAACCTCTCGATCAGGCTGCCCACCACGTTCTCGATGTCCCGGTCTGTGTAGTCACCCGGCTCCAGGAGGACCACCACCGTGTCGCCGTTCTCCCCGGCGGAGCGGCTGACGATGGTGTAGTCGGGGACGCCCGGCACGGTGGTAGGGGCGGCAGTGCCGGCCCCCGCGCCTGGGACGCCGGTGGTGGTGGCGCCGGCCAGAGGCTCGGTGGTGGGGGGCGTCACGACCACCGGCACGGTGGTGGTCGCCGCCGACTCCTCTCCCCGATCGCAGGCCGATGCCGCCAATGCCAGAGCCACCATCGGCAGCAGCAACACCCTCCCTCGCATACCTCCACCTTACTCGCGGGCCGGTCTAGAGGCCCGGCTGGCGCCGTGCGGCCAGGTACTCCTCGAAGTCGACCCCCTCCATCCAAGGCCGCAGATAGCACCAGCCAAACCGCTCCTGGACCTCCTCGAAGAGCTGGTGGGACGGCTCCGCCTCCAGGCCCCACTGGGCG
>JALYHC010000239.1 GCA_030776765.1 Actinomycetota bacterium
TTCCTGGAGAAGCGCAAGCCCGACTTCGGGAAGTTCCCCCGCCTCCCGTGAGCGGCGGCCGGGCCTGGCTGCTGGCCGCCCGCCCGCACACGCTCTGGGCGGCGGCCGGCCCGGTGCTGGTGGGAGCAGGGCTGGCCCTGGGCGACGGAGTCTTTCGCCCCGACGTCTTCCTGGCCACGCTCGTCGGTGCGCTGGCCATCCAGGTGGCGGCAAACTTGGCCAACGACGCATCCGACGCCCGGAGGGGCGCCGACAGCGCCGGGCGGATCGGCCCCACCCGGGCGGTGGCCTCCGGGCTGCTCTCCGAGCGTGCAGTGTGGATGGCTACCTGGGCCTCCTTCGGGGTGGCCGCCCTGGCCGGCCTCTACCTGGCCGCGGTGGCCGGCTGGCTGGTGCTAGCGGTGGGGGTGGCGGCCATCGTGGCCACCTTGGCCTATACGGGAGGGCCATGGCCCTATGGCTACCACGCACTCGGCGAGCTCTTCGTGTTCGTCTTCTTCGGCCTGGTGGCCACGGTGATGAGCCGCTACGTCTACGACCGAAGCGCCCCGGCCGAGGCATGGCTGCTGGCCGTCCCGGTGGGCCTCCTGGTCACCTCCATTCTGGTGGTCAACAACATCCGGGACATCGAGACCGACGCGGTGGCCGGCAAGCGCACCCTGGCGGTAGTGCTGGGAAGGGAGGCGGCCGGGGGTCTCTTCGCCGCCCTGGTCGCTGCCGCCTTCGCGGCCATCGCCCTCTTCGCGGTGACCGGCTGGGCGCCGCCTCCCACGGCCCTGGCCCTGGCCGCCGCTCCGCTTGCGGTGCCCCTGATTCGCCGGGTCCGCCGTTATACCGCCGGCCCCTTGCTGGTCGAGGCCCTCAAGGGAACGGCACGGCTCCACGCCCTGGTGGCAGCCCTGCTATCGGCAGGGGCAGCCTGGCCCTCCTGATGGCGGTTCGGTGGGTCGTCGGCGACCACGTCCACCTGCTGGTCTCCGACCTGGAGGCGAGCCGCCGCTTCTCTGGGGCTGCGCTGGCACCCCTCGGGCTTCAGGTGCTCTCGTTCGAGAGGGGCGGCGGACCTCTGCATCACAGGCCCTTCACCACGGCTGAGCCGCCAGGTCGGCCAGGTCGAAGCGGGCATGGATGCAGGCCAGGCGAAGGAGGCTGAGGCGCTGGCAGCGGTCCAGCAGGTCCTCCTCGAGTGAGCCCCCCGCCTCGCGGTAGCCCGAGAGCACCGATGCGGCCGCCGAGCGGGGGCCCGCCTCCCCGACGCGTGGAGCGCCAGTAAAACCTAAGGTTCGCAGCAAGGCAGCCGCCGAGGAGAAAGGAGCGAGCCATGGGAACCGTCGGACGGGAGATCGTGGGGCCGGCGGCCGAGGAGATCATCGCCGAGCTCAACCGGGGAATCGCCGCCGAGATCAACGACGCCTACCGCTACCTGCTGCTCTCCAAGCTCGCCGAGGGAGTTCACTCAGCCGAGGTGGCGGAGTTCTTCGCCCTCACCTCTCAGGACGAGTGGGCTCACGTCGGCACGCTGCTCGAGCGGGTGATCTCCCTGGGAGGGCGCCCCTTGTCCTCACCGGGAGAGGCTCCCGATGCCAGCTACGTCCCCTACAAGGAGCCCCCGAAGGACCCGGGTGACCTGAAGACCATGCTGGCCGACAGCCTGGAGGGCGAGCAGGCCGCCATCCGCTTCTACAAGCAGCTCTTCGACAAGACCAAGGACGTCGATCCGATCACCGCCGAGATCGCCCGACAATCCCTGGCCGACGAGATCTCGGACGAGGACGACCTGGAGCGATTCCTGCGCGGCTGGGCGCACCAGTTCTAAGCGCTCGACCGGGCGTAAGCCACCGCCTCTTCCAGCGTCATCGACTCCCCCCTGGAAAACGCCGACCTGAACGTCTCCTCGCCCAGCGAGCCAACAGCTCGCTCGAGGCCGGGGATCTCGTTGAGGGCAGTGTCGGGCACGCCCCTCGCCTCCCGCAGCGAGGACCACGCCCCAGCCAGCAGGGCAGCCGCCTCGTAGCGGTCCTCGGCGATGGCAAGCATGGCGAAGTCCGCCAGATGGAGCACCATGGCCGAGACATCGCCGGTCCCGGCGAACAGCGTGAGGCTCTCCTCCAAGCGGGGACGGGCCAGGACGGGATCGCCTGCGAAGAGTGCATTGTACCCCACCAGATTCAGCGCCCACCCGATTCCGAAGAGGTCCTCCAGCTCCCGGTACATCGCCAGGCTCTCCTCTGCC
>JALYHC010000240.1 GCA_030776765.1 Actinomycetota bacterium
GGAAGACTGCAGGGAGGTATGCCCAGATCTGGTCCGGGTGGTTCGGCGTGGCTACCGGATTCCACCCAGAACAACGGATATTGAGCGCTAACGAGCGCGGCCGCAATCCACGCATAGCGGCACTTCCTGCTCGGCGCCTGGACCTGACGGGACGCGATCCAAACCCTCAGGGCTTGCACGATCTGCTCCAGACCCTTCTCGCACATGACCGCTCCGAACGCCATCGGGCCGCCGGTAAGCTCCTGTCAAGAGGCGGCCACCCGTAGAAGTCGCCCACGTCGAGGGGCAACCCTCTCGCGCTGTGGTGCCCATGCTGTCGCCGCCGGCGTGTCGGGCCGACCAAGGAGCTGGACCGGCTATCCATCCCGCGGAAGAGCCTCGGCCCAGAAGAACGGCCCGGCGGTGTGGATCTCGACGTCCCACCCCATAGCGTCGAGCGTGGACCGGAGCTCCCCCGGGTTCCAGAAGACCTTGACCACCCGAAACGTCCGGCCGTCCGACAGAGATCGGTGTACGACCGGCACCGACGGATCACCGGCGAAGGGCTGTCTGGATGCCAAACGGGTCGTATATCGGCCCCGATGAGCACGATCGTGTCGCGGAAAGCTATAGCTCCGGCAGCGACTCGGGTTCGACGATATCGGAGGGTCCTCGCGTCAAGTACTCATCGTACCGACCCTGGTAGCCGCGGAGGCGTCCGATCGGGGTGATGGCCGCGGCGACGGCGCGCTGTAGGAACACTGGAGGTCCGGCCACCGCCATGACGTCGGAGAATTCGTGGGCCATCATCATGATCTGGAGGAACCCCGGTCCCTTGGGTCCGGCCTTACCGTCCTGGTGTAGGCCCATGAATTGGCGCCACATCTCCTCGAATCTCGCTCCCGGGCGGGCCTCGACCAGCATGCGGACATCCTCGTCGCCTACCGGGTGCCAGCCGTGTTTGGTGTTGGGCGGGACACGTAGGGTCTCGCCGGGTCCAAGAATCCTTTCGCCCTGGTCGGGAGACCATGCGCTGACCTTGCCGCGGATAACCGTGACGTCTCCGCCACTTCTGGGTGGATATGGCGGGGCACGCCCGGCGCGTCAGCACGTACGTACAGGTCGGCAACAAGCTCACGACCGTCCGATTCGGCTGTGCCGACCCGCACCACGAGGCGCTCATACGGGTGTTCATAGACCTCTCCGGCCCGCATCGTCATGGCCACTCCTCGCTCATGAGACCTGGTCTCACCCCTGCAGGCTCGCTCCCTTGCCCAACTTTGCCTCGATGCCGAGGGTGGGGAACCCCAACGTCCAAACGCAGATGGCCAGGCGCGCGAGCACGTAACCACCGAAGTGGGGCGGCCCCGAGAGGCCCCCGTCTCCAGGTGTGATCCACCCGGTTCCACGATCAGACTGGACTGTGTGGTCCGAGGGGCCATGTCGTTTCTCTCCTCGATCAAGCATTTGCATCGACGGCGATCGTCCCCACCATACCCGCGTCCCGATGGCCGGGGACACCACAGAAGAACTCCAGGCTGTCAGCTCCGGTGGGTTTGATCGCCACCGCCGTGGTCGAGTCTGCCGGCAGCTGGACGTGGATGTCGGGGCCGTCGATGTCGAAGGAATGTGGGAACGGGTCCTTGTTGACGACGAACAACCCCAGAACTTCCCCATTGCTCATGTGGAGACTGGTCTCGACGAAGGCGGCCTTCTCGGCGGTGAGCACCCCACTGACCGGTGGCTCCTCCGCAACCCCCGCTCCGCCGGCCGACACCGAGCCGGCAAGAAGTGAGGTGATGGCCCCACCCACCAGGACACCGACAATGGCCATCGACACCCAGCCGGCCCGACCAGTGCGCATCCATAGCGGCCGACCCCGGCGCACGTCGAAGAAGGCGGTGACACCACCGAGGATGATGGCCAGCCCTCCGGCGAGTATCAGGATGGTGTGCAGGAACGTCTCGGTAATGGTTGGGTGGGTGATGTCGTAGTCGATATAGGTTGCGTTCATGACAGGATGAAAAGGGCGGTATGGCGCTTACGAGCCAGAACCAGGGATGACGTCGTGCCCCCGACTAGACCACAGAGACGGCTTCGACAATGGCGACGATGCCGGTGATGGAGGCGAAGATCGGGACCAGCGCGGCGCCCTGGAAGTCGTCCCCGGCCTGTAGGAAGAGGAACATCAGATATGCCAGCCCGGCGGTCATTCCCCCGTACCCGCACTGACCACGGTCATGGCAAAGGTGCGCCCCAGCAGCAGGCCATCGGTCTGAAGGGTCATCTCCCCTTTACTAATGACGGTCATGTTCTCCTCCTCTCTCATAAGTCAGTGGCCGGCCTCGCCGCTTCCTAGCCAGAGAAGAGTTGAGCAGAGAAGAACAGGTAGCAGCGCCTCACAGTCACGGCGACGGCGGCTGCTCGGATCTGGAGTCCTGTGGCTGCGGACCCGGCTCTCTCGATCCCAGCTCGCCGGGGGTCGAGTTCGGTGATGACCGTTCGACCAGCACCGTGTCGCCGTGGCGGGCGGAACGCAGGGCCATGGGCACGCGGACGACCACGACCACCACCACCACCCGGTCACCCTCTAGCACGGCCACCACCACCACCGACCCCGAACCGGGGACCGAGGCCCCCACCACCGGCACGAGCCCAGAACCGGGCGGGAATCCGGCCGTGACCACGACCACGTTGCCGCCCGATCTCGGCGATGAGCCTCCCTCCACGACCACCCCGGCGGATGCCCCACCACCCATTCCCCTCTCCGAAGAGCCGCCACCCTCACCATCGCAAACCTTCGGGGTAGTGACCGGGGTGGAGCCCGGGCTGGTGGAGGGGGCCACTGGAGGTGTCGGCCCAGGAGGGCTTTGTGGTCGGCTATCTACTCGCCACCGAACGGATCAGCCTCGACGTAGTGGCCAGCGTCTCCTCGGGCTGGTGCTCGCCCGGGCCTCAGTGAACGGGCTCGAGCGACGAGGCGGCTGACGGACCGCTGCGACCCGCCTCGATCTGCCGTTCCAGGCTGGCTGTCGGTGGGATCCGAGGGCTCGACTCCGCCTTGAGCCAGATCCCTATCGACGATGGTGCCAGTGTCTGCTCCAGCGTCTGGGTGAGATCGCTGATGAGGACGTCCATCTGCGTGATAGTCCTGAGTCGGGCCGCGAAGGCCTCCACGACCCGTTGGGCGTCGTAGCGGGTGCGGTTGAATCTCCTGTCCACCGCCCTTTGCACCCGGCGAAGGATCGGATTGAATAGAGCCGCCACCGCCAGGGTGGACGCCGCTACCGCCACGTCGCCGGAGGCGGGGACCAGGGTCCGGACGCCAATCACCCCTGCGGAGTAGGTGGCGGCGAGAAGGAGGGCCAAGACGGTGTAGGTAACGGTCCGGCTGAGCAGGCGGTCGATGTCGTAGAGTCGATATTTGAGGATGGCGACGCCGATGGCGGCGGGTATCAACAATCCGGCCAGGTTGCCGATGGCGGCGGCGGCGCCCCCAAAGGCCGCAGGGCGCACTGCGCTTAAGGCCCAGAGGCCAAGGATGATCGTGACCTCCAATGCGCCGCCGTAGGCGACCCATTTGATCTGCTGACGGACATCCGGGGGAGCCGTACGGACGCGCACAATCAGGGAGGCGACGGCGCCGGCAAGTGCCGGTACGAGCAAGAGGGAGACCAGGTTGCCGAGGGCGTTGGCCGTGGGGTGGGCGTAGGGATTGAGGATCAACCGTGGCTCCAAACCCAGGTATTCGCCGGAGGCCGCCGCGGCCACCCATCCCGCCGTCCCTATCACTGCCAGCCAGGGAAGGATCCGCCACCGGCGCGAGGGCAGCCGACCGTCGGGAAACAGCGCCAGGACGAGGGTGGTCGGGACGGTGACGAACGGCACGGATGTCCAGTTCCCGAGCCAGTTGGCCACATCGGCGAGGGGCGCCCCACCGGCCGAAGACGGCGAGTAGTTGAGCACCATCCCGACGACGAACGTGACCCCGATCCACCCGCCCAATGCGAGCAGGATCCAGCCGATCCCGTTCTGAGGGACACGAGCGGACAAGACCGCCCCCACCGTGGCCAAGGCGACCGTGCTCAGCGCGTAGGCCACGACCACGACCGTATCGACCGAGCTGGCAATGAAGACACCGTTGACGAGGGGCGCGGGCACACCGCCGACCAATCCGTAGGTGATCCAGAGCAAGAGCCCGGCGACGATGGACGCGACCGTGGCCAGCCACAAGATCGACACCCAGCGGGTAGTCCGCTCCGGCGTCTTAGCAGCCGCAGACATCCCCGAATGCTAACGGAGCACCATTACCCGTCAGTGACCGCTACCCGGAAGGCACGGGACACTATCTGATTGGCCTTGATGATCTTCGAGGGGGTGTAGCCCCGTTGCTCGAGATCGGCGACCCACTGCCGCACGTGGATGGGTTCGCCGTCGGCCAGGCTTCGAC
>JALYHC010000241.1 GCA_030776765.1 Actinomycetota bacterium
TGGTGAAGCGGGGGCCCGCCCGACGGCGTGACTTCCTGGATGCCACGGCGGTGCAGTTGTGGCCGGCTGCCTATCGCGAGCAGCAGGAATATGAGCGCGTCCTGCGGCACCGCAACAGCCTGCTTCGGCACCGCCGCGGCGCCGGCAACCGGGAGGCCTTGGAGGTGTGGGACGAGCGGCTGGCGGCTACGGCCGGCCCCGTGCTGGAGCGGCGGGCGAGCACCATCGCGGCGCTGCACCGGCGCACGAGGGAGACCTACGCGGCTTTGGTGGGAGAGAGCGACGCAAGGGTGGGGATCGAGTACCGCTCCAGTTGGGGTGGGGAGCTGGGGGTGGAGGGGGCGTCAGAGCACGTGCGGGCGGCGCTGCGCTCCTCCCGGCGGCAAGACCTGGAGCGAGGCACCACCACCGTAGGTCCCCACCGGGATGAACCGGGCTTCTGGATCGACAGTCGCGAAGCCCGGACGCTGGCTAGCCAGGGGGAGCAGCGGTCGCTGGCCTTTGCCTTGCGCTTGGCCACTCACCAGGCAATCGAGGAGCAGGTTGGTGAACCCCCCCTTCTGTTGTTGGACGACGTCTTCTCGGAGCTGGACCGTCTGCGCCGCTCGGCGCTGGTGGGATTGCTACCCACCGGGCAGACCTTCATCACCTCCACCCACCGAGAGGAGGTGCCCATGGCGGCCCGTGTCTGGACGGTGCGGGGAGGCGGCCTCGAGTGAGCGAGCTGGAACCACTGAGCTTCAGCCTGGGTGAGGTGCTACGCGGCTTGGGGATGGACGAGCCGGAGCTCTTCATCGAGCTGGTGGAGGGCTGGGAGCAGGTAGCAGGAGAGCTGTGGGCTGTTCATGGGCGACCGATGTCGCTGCGACAGGGCGAGTTGGTGGTCGAGGTGGCCGATGGGGCGGCGGCCGGCGTGCTGCGCTATGCGATCTCGGCCCTCTTGCGCAGCATCGAAGAGCGCTTCGGGGCCGGGCGGGTGGCCTCGGTGCGCATCCAGGTGGGGCGCCCGGCGAGGCCGTGAAGCTTCGACTGGGCCGATCTGCCCACTATACTTACATGGCTGTAAATGCCGCCCGGCCTCGTCCACCACGCCTGCCCGGGCTCTTCTGATGAAGGAGGTAAGTGACGTCCCCGCCACGCGTCTCCAATTCCTATGAAGCCCAAGACATCACCATCCTGGAGGGGCTGGAGGCCGTCCGCCGGCGCCCCGCCATGTACATCGGCTCCACCGGACCGCGGGGCCTCCACCACTTGGTGTGGGAGGTAGTCGACAACGCCGTCGATGAGGCGATGGCCGGATATTGCACCCGCATCTCGGTCGTCTTGGAGGCCGATGGGTCAGTGACGGTCAGGGACAATGGGCGGGGCATCCCTGTCGCCGAGCACCCCAAGACGGGCCAGTCAGCCCTCACCACCGTCTTGACCACGCTTCATGCCGGCGGCAAGTTCGACCAGGGCGCCTACACCGTTTCCGGCGGCCTCCACGGGGTGGGAGTATCGGTGGTGAACGCCCTGTCAGAGCGGTTGGTGGCCGAAGTGGTGCGCGACGGCCACCTGTGGAGGCAGGAGTTCGAGCGGGGCGGGCGGCGCTTCGGCCCCTTGGAGCAGGTGCGCGCCGCCAAGCGGACCGGAACCACCATCTCCTTTTGGCCGTCTGCCGAGGTCTTCGAGGAGACCCGCTTCAGCTCCACCACGGTGGGGGGACGGCTGCGCGAGCTGGCCTTCCTCAACAAGGGCCTGGAGATCCGCCTGCGCGACGAGCGCGAGCAGCCCGGGCTGGAGGAGGTGTTCCAGTACAAGGGAGGCCTGGTCGATTTCATCAGGCACCTCAACTCCAATCGGGAGCCACTCCACGGTCAGGTGATCGACTTCGAGGACCGGGCTGCCGATGCCGAGCTGGAAGTCGCCATGCAGTGGACGACCGGCTACACCGAGACCGTCCTGAGCTTCGCCAACAACATCAACACCCACGAGGGTGGTACCCACGAGGAGGGCTTCCGCAGGGCCTTGACCCGAGCCATCAACGAGTTCGCCCGGGCCAAGGGGTTGCTCAAAGACAAGGACGAGAACCTGCAGGGCGAGGACATCCGCGAGGGCCTCACGGCGGTGCTGGCGGTGCGGGTACGCCATCCCCAGTTCGAGGGGCAGACCAAGACCAAGCTGGGCAACACGGAGATCCGCTCGTACGTGGAAGTGGCCCTCAACCGCCTGCTGCCGGAGTGGCTGGAGCGCCACCCATCGGATGGGCGCAAGATCGCCGACAAGTGCATCGGAGCCGCTCGCGCCCGCCTGGCGGCACGGCAGGCTCGCGAGCTGACCAGGCGCAAGAGCCTGCTCGAGTCCACCAACCTGCCCGGCCGGCTGGCCGACTGCTCCTCTCAGGACCCCGGCGAGAGCGAGCTTTTCATCGTGGAGGGCAACTCGGCCGGAGGCTCGGCCAAGCAGGCCCGCAACAGCGACTTCCAGGCGATCCTTCCCATCCGCGGCAAGGTGATCAACGTCGAGAAGGCGCGCCTCACCCGAGTGCTGCAGAACAACGAGATCCAGTCTCTCATCACCGCCATCGGCACCGGGATCGGGGAGGAGTTCGAGCTCTCCCGGGCCCGCTACCACAAGGTGGCCATCCTCACCGACGCCGACGTCGATGGGGCCCACATCCGCACCCTGCTGCTCACCTTCTTCTTCCGTCATATGCGCCAGCTCATCGAGGCGGGCTACGTCTACATCGCCCAACCACCGCTGTACCGGGTACAGGCCGGCAAGGAGACGCTCTACGTCCACTCGGATAGGGAGCTGGAAGCCCTGCGGGAGCGCCTGGACGGCAAGAAGGCCGAGGTGGGCCGCTTCAAGGGGCTGGGGGAGATGAACGCCGCCGAGCTGTGGCAGACCACCATGGACCCCCGGGAGCGCATCCTGCTGCAGGTCGACCTGGAGGACGCCGCTCTGGCCGAGGAGATCTTCGGCGCCCTGATGGGCGACAACGTGGAGGCGAGGCGCACGTTCATCCAGCGCTATGCACGAGACGTGCGCTTCCTGGACATCTGAGGGGGCGAGGTGGTGGACGAGGGCAGGTCGGACCGCATCGAGCAGGTGGCCATCGAGGAGGAGGTGCGCACCTCCTTCCTCGAGTACGCCATGTCGGTGATCGTGTCCCGGGCCCTCCCTGACGTGCGCGACGGCCTCAAGCCGGTTCACCGGCGCATCCTCTACGCCATGAACGAGGCAGGCATGCGTCCCGGCACTCAGTACAAGAAGTGCGCCAGGGTGGTGGGGGACGTGATGGGGAAGTACCACCCGCACGGCGATGACCCCATCTACGACGCACTGGTGCGACTCGGGCAGGACTTCGCTTCGCGCTACCCCTTGGTCGACGGGCAGGGCAACTTCGGCAGCGTGGACGATCCCCCGGCCGCCATGCGCTACACCGAGTGCCGCCTCCAGTCTCTCGCCCTGGAGCTGCTGGAGGGGATCGACGAGGAGACGGTCGACTTCCAGGACAACTACGACGGCAACGAGCGCGAGCCGGTGGTGCTGCCGGCGCGCTTTCCCAATCTCCTGGTCAACGGCGGGACCGGCATCGCGGTCGGGATGGCCACCAATATCCCGCCTCACAACCTGGGAGAGGTGATCGACGCAGTCGTCCACGTCATCGACCACCCCGACGCCACCCCCGAGGAGCTGATTCGCTTCGTCAAGGGCCCCGACTTCCCCAGTGGTGGGTACCTCATGGGGACGGCCGGCATCCGGGACGCCTACCTCACCGGCCGTGGGTCGATGAAGATGCGGGCGGTGGCCGACGTGGAGGAGATCAGGAAGGGGCGCACGGCGATCGTCGTGCGCGAGATCCCCTTCCAGGTCTCCAAGGACCGCATCATGGAGAAGATCGCCCAGCAGGTTCGGGAAAAGGTCATCACCGGCATCGCCGACCTGCGCGACGAGAGCGACCGGGATGGGACTCGGCTGGTCATCGAGCTCAAGCAGGGCGCCGTCCCCCAGGTGGTCCTCAACCAGCTCCACAAGGGGACCCAGCTGCAGGAGACCTTCGCCGCCAACATGCTGGCGCTGGTGGACGGGGTCCCGCGCACCCTCAACCTGGTCGACATGATCGGCCACTACCTGGACCACCAGATGGAGGTGGTGGAGCGCCGGGCGCGCTTCCGCCTGGAACGGGCGCGCCGCCGGGCCCACATCGTCGAGGGCCTGCTGGTGGCGCTGGACCACATCGACGAGGTAGTGCGGATCATCCGCCGCTCCACCGACGTCGAGGAGGCCCGCCGGGGCCTGATGGGGCGCTTCGAGCTCTCCGAGACCCAGGCCTCCCACATCCTCGACATGCCGCTTCGGCGCCTCACCACCCTGGAGATCTCCAAGCTGCGCGAGGAGCACCAGGACCTGCTGCAGACCATTGCCGACTTGCAGGACATCCTGGCCGACCCGGCCCGGCGGCGCCGCATCATCGCCCAGGAGCTGGTTGCCATCCGCGACAGGTTCGGTGGCCCCCGCCGCACCCGCATCGTGCCGGACGAGGGCGAGCTCTCACTGGAAGACCTGATCGCCGACGACGAGCTGGTGATCACCATCTCGGCCAACGGCTACCTGAAGTCGGTGCTGGCCAGCGCCTATCGGCGCCAGGTGAGGGGCGGCCGGGGCGTGAAGACCGCCGAGCTGCGCGAGGACGACGCCGTCACGCACGTCCTCCACACCAGCGCCCATGCCTACCTGCTGTTCTTCACCAACACCGGCAAGGTGTACCGCGTCAAGGCCCATGAGCTCCCCCGGAAGGACCGCACCGCCCGGGGAGTGCTGGCCCAGTCGGTGCTGCCGCTCGGCCCTCAGGAGCGGATCGAGGCGGTGGTCGATACCCGCGACTACGAGACGGCCCGCTATCTGGTGATGGTCACCCGGCAGGGACAGGTGAAGAAGACTCGCTTCTCGGAGTACGACTCCCGCGCCTCCAGCCTGATCGCCATCAACCTCCAGGAGGGCGACGAGGTGGTGGCAGTGCGTGCCACCAACGGTGAGAACGACCTGCTCATGTTCACCCGCCAGGGCCTGGGGATCCGGTTCGGCGAGGAGGACATCCGCCCCATGGGCCGCAGCACCCGCGGAGTGCGGGGAATGCGCCTCCGCGCCGGAGACGAGGTGATCTCAGCGGCCTCCGACGTCGATGGCGACCAGGTGCTGTTGCTCACCACCAGGGGATACGGGAAGCGGACCGACATGAGCCAGTTCCCCAAGCAGCGCCGTGGAGGGGTGGGAGTGAGGGCCATCCGGTTGGCCGGCCGGCGGGGCGATCTGGTGGGGGCCCGGGCGGTGTCGAGGGGAGCGGAGATCTTCGTGGTCTCCTCGGGCGGTGTGGTCATCCGTACCTCCGCCGACCAGATCAGCCGGCAGAAGCGGGAGGCGAGCGGCGTGAAGGTGATGAACCTGCCGGCGGGGGCCTTGGTGTCGGCCTTCGCCCTGGTCCCGGTGGAGGAGAAGAGCCTTGGCTAGGGCGGCCGATCGGGTGACCCCCGCCCAGGAGAGCGAACCGGAGGGGCCGACGACCGGGCGCCATCGAGTCACGGCCGGCATGGTGGCCCACAACCGCTCGCAGGCCGAGCCGCTGGAGGATCGGCGGGGCAGGGTGGCCTACCTGGAGTCCTACAACAACTCAGGTGACCTGTGGGTGAGCGATCCCGGCTCGGGGTGGCCTCGCCAGGTCACCACCCATCCGAGGGCCAGTGCCGGGGGCTCCTATCGGGGCGGGTTCCTCGGGTGGTTCCCCGATGGACTCGAGCTGGTCTTCGTGGGAGAGGACGATCAGCTCTGGGTGAGCCCCGACATCGGGGGTGAGGCGCAGCGGCTCACCGAGTTGCCGGGGCGCTGCTTCGCTCCGGCGGTCAGCCCGGACGGGTCGCAGCTGGCCTTCGTCTACAGCACTTCCCACCGGACCGATGTGGTGGTGGCGCCGCTGGGGTCGAAGGCGGTGGGAGAGGGTGACGTCACCGCGGTCAACCGGTCCGACTTCGCCTTCGATCCCGAGTGGTCGCCGGATGGCCGCCTGCTCGCCTGGCACGAGTGGGACGTACCCAACATGCCCTGGGACGAGGGGCGCATCGTGGCGGCCAGGCCGGATGGCTCGGAGCGCTGGGTGGTGGACGGTGTGGAATGGGCGGTAGCCCAGCCGCGCTTCAGCCCCGATGGTAGGTGGCTCGCCTACCTCTCGGAGCGCAGCGGGTGGGTCAACTTGTGGGTGGCCGACACCGCCACTTGGGTCACCCGACACTTGGTGGACGAGCCGGCCGAGCACGGTTCCCCCGGCTGGCGGGCCAGGGTGCGGACCTATGCCTGGTCGCCGGACAGCGACGCGGTCCTGTTCATCCGTAACCAGGGAGGGACGGAGGTGCTGGCGCGAGTGAGCCTCGAGGAGGGAGAGGTGGTCCAGGTGGGACGTCTCCAGGGGGCGCTGCGCGACCTGAGCTGGAGGCGCAACCCGGTGCTGGTGGTGGGGTCGTCGACGCTGCCTCGTGCGCTGGTGACGCTGGACGAGGCCGGATCGCCCGCCATCATCGCCGATGACGGGTTGGCCGCCTGGGACGGGCTGCCGCTGGCCCAGGCCGAACCCGTCTCCTTCCCCGCCGAGGACGGCGCCGCCCTGCACGGCTGGCTGTGGCGTCCTCCTGACGGGCAGCGCTCTCCACTTCTCCTCTACTGCCACGGAGGCCCCAACGGGCAGGTCAAGGACGACTGGTTCCCGATCTTCCAGTACTGGGTCCACCGCGGTTATGCCGTACTTGCCGTCAATTATCGGGGCTCCACCGGGTACGGCCGCGACTACCGAGATGCGCTACTGGGGCGCTGGGGAGAGCTGGACGTGGCGGACGGGGCGGCGGCCGCCCGGTGGGCGCTGCATGAGGGCGCCGGCACCGACGGTGTGGTGGCCTGGGGAGGCAGCGCCGGCGGGTACCTGGTGCTGATGCTGCTGGCGCTGCACGGCGACCTGTTCGCCGGAGGCGTCAACCTGTTCGGCGTGACCGACCTGGAGCACCTGGCGCGCAGCACCCATCGTTTCGAAGCCCACTACCTCGACCGGCTGGTGGGACCACTTCCCGAGGCGGAGGGGCGCTACCGCCAGCGGAGCCCGGTGCACCTGTCCGAGCGCATCGGCCGCCCGCTGCTCACCTTCCAGGGGGAGGAAGACGAGGTGGTTCCGCTCGAGCAGTCCGAGGCGTTGCACCGGCGGTTGCGGGATCGGGGGGTGACCGCCGAGCTGGTGGTGTATCCGGGAGAGGGCCACGGCTTCGCCAGGGTGGACACCCTGCTCGATTACCTGGCGCGCATGGAGGCCTTCTTGGGGAGGATCGGACTGGTCCCGGGTAGTGGCTAGGACCGGCGATAAACGGACGGCGCCGGCCGACCGGTTACACTCTTTTCGCGAGAGGAGTTAGGAAAGCCATGGCATCGGTGCGGCGAGTACGGCGGGTCTTGCGCAAGATCGACCCCTGGACGGTCCTCAAGGTCTCCTTGGTGTTCAACGCCATCGTTGCCCTGGGCTTCGTGCTGGGCATCGTCATCTTCTGGTCGGTGCTGGTCAACGCCGGGATCCCGGAAGCCATCTCCAGGGTGGGGGAGAAGCTGACCATCACCATCAACGTAGAGGGGGAGAGATACTTCCGGGCCATCCTGTTCCTGGCCGTGGTCTGGACGATCCTCAGCACCGGCTTGCTCACCCTGGCGGCCGTCCTCTACAACCTGATCTCCGACGTGGTAGGCGGCATCGAGGTGGTGGTGCTGGAAGAGACGCTGGCGGTGCCGCAATCGGCGCAGGTGGTGCGATCCCCCCAGGCATGGTCGTCTCCCACCGCCTCTCGCGCTCCCAGGGACGAAGAGGACGACCGCCGCCTGATCGAGCTCCCCACCGAGGAGACCACCGCCTCCCGGCGCTAGGGTCGGTTTCCCCCTATAGGTCTTGTTAGGGCTTCTTCTGAGGGCGAACCGGATGTGCTTTTTGGCGTTCCGTGAAGGCGGCCACCTCCAAGCCCAGCGAGAGGCCTCTGTCGAGGAACGCCCGCGAAGCCTCGGCCGGCCAGCGCAGCCCGGGGGGATAGGCGCCGTCGGCCAGGGTGAGGACGCCCGCTGCCAGGGCCACGCCCTGCAGGTGCCTTTCATCATCCGCCACGCCCAGCGTCCGCACCACCATCCCCTCCTCCACCACCCCGCTCACCCGAGCCATGGCACCAGCCCATGGCCCCTCTAAGGGGGCGGCGAGGAGGCGTTGGTGATCGGAAGGCGCCGGGAGGTGACCGGGCCTGGCCCACAGCGGCCCCACCGGCTCGGGGAACGGCACCGCCTCCCCCCGGCGAAGCGGGCGGCCCGGCTCGGTCCAGGCGAGGGTGCCCTCCAACACCTCATCGGCCTGTCCGGCGAGATGGGCGGCGAGGGCCGGTCCGATCCCGGAGCGCAGGTTGGAGCCCACCAGCAGGGTGAGCCCCAGCTTCTCGAAGTCCTCTGCATGGTGGCGGGCGGAGGCCAAGCTGCGGGGGTCATCCGTCCACAGCACCAACGGGACCGAGGCATCCAGGGCCTCTTGCACTCGACGATGGCCCTCGGAGCAGGTGTCGCTCGCCAGCAGGGCCCATCCCTCCAGGCCTTCCACCCGGCTCACCCGCCTGTCGGGCTCCGGCGAAATGGAGGCGGAGAGGAAACCGAGGGCCTCCAGGTGGCGCTCCCCGAGCAGCAGGCGCGCCGCCCGGGCGCCGACGGTTCCCTCGCTATGGAAGGCGACCTTCACCGCTCGACCGGTTCCCACTGGCCCAACCGCTGTGGCGGGCGGACCGGGCGCCTGCGGTAGGCGGCCCATCCCGCTGCCAGTACAGCCAGCACCATCAGGGCGCCTCGCGCCTTGCGGTCCATCGGCACAGTGCCCACAGTGTAGAGGGGGAGCCTCCCCCGCCCCCGGCTCTTGGCATTGCGGTGGCGCCCGCTGGCTCGGGACGGGTAGGGTGGGTGA
>JALYHC010000242.1 GCA_030776765.1 Actinomycetota bacterium
AGTGGTGGGTGAGCCGATCACCGGGGACCGGCTGCGGGTCACCTTCACCCTGGACGGCAAGAACTTCTTTCCCGACCCGGCGGACTGCACCTTGCAGTTCGCCAGGCTGACCCAGACCAGCCCCGACAGGGACGCGGAGAGGACCTTCGTCGTGGTGGCCGGGCCGAGAGGTGCCGGCACGCTGAGCTGCGCCAAGGTCGAGGCGGTCCGTCAGGAGGGCCTGGTCGTCTCGCTGGAGGCCGTCTTCCGGCTGGAGCCGATCGAGACCTTCCCGCCCCGCTCCTAGCCCTCTGCCTGCAGCCTGGGATCGACCGCCTCCCGCAGGCCCACACTCACCAGGTAGAAGGAAGCGGCCATCAGCGAGATGGAAAGCGCCCCGGCCAGCAATTGGGTCCAGGCCACCGCGGTGCTCAGGAAGCTCTGGTAGGTGAGCCCCAGGTACACCAGGCTGCCCAGCCCGATCCGGGTCTCGGCGGCGCCGAAGAACTCGATGAAGCCTTGTGTGATCAGGGCCCCCGTGACCCCGGCCATCATCTGCACCGCCGCATAGGGGAGCAGGTGGGGCACCAGGTGGGTGGCGATGATCCACCCCGGGCCGCCCCCCGCCACCCGGGCGGCCTGCATGAAGGGCTTCTGCATCACCGTCAGCGCTCGGGAGCGGACCACGATGGCCGCCGGTCCCAGCCCGTAGAGGAGGCCGTAGAGCAGCCCCAGCTCGATGGGCCCGAAGTCGGGGCGGCCGATCCCCACCACCAGCAGGGCGATGGGGGGCGGCAGCAGCACCAGGGCATCGGCCAGGTGGGTGAGCCACCGGTCCACCCTCTTGCGAAAGTAGGCGGCCGCCCCCCCGGCCAGCGTGGAAGACAGCCCCACCGTGGTGGCCACGGTGAGCGCCACCAGCAGCGTCGGGGTGACCGCGAAGGTGAGCAGGCTGGCCACGTCCCGGCCCAGGGAGTCGGTCCCCAGCAGGTGGCCCACCGAGGGGCCGGAGGGGTGGGCGATGGTGGCGTCGTAGCCGGTCTGGGGGTCGTAGAGGCCCGAGCGGCCCGCCCACACCGTTGACTGCAGCAGCGGGTGGGAGAGGGCCAGCAGGCAGAAGAAGGCCAAAAGCGCCACCCCGGCCAGCACCTTGCGGTTGGCCACCAGGCGCCGGCCGGCCTCGGCCCGCCCGGTGATCCGCCGTCCCATCGGCATCGCCGGGGCGGTCACCGTGCCTCCCCATAGCGAATGCGGGGGTCGAGCACCGCATGGAGCACGTCGAGGGCCAGCCGCAGGGCCAGGCCGATCATCCCGATCATCACCAGGGTGCCGAGGATCACCGGGATGTCCACCTCTTGCACTGCTGCGAAGAACACCGAGGAGAGCCCCTGCACCGCCAGCTCACGCTCGATGATGATCAGGCCGGTGATGACGTAGGGGACCCCGGTGAAGAAGCGGGAGAGGGCGGGCAGGATGGCGTTGCGGCCCACGTGGCGGTCCCGCACCAGGCGCTCCGGCACGCCCTTGGCCCGGGCGGTGGCCACGTAGTCCTCCCGCATCTCGGTGGCGATGCCGGTGCGCAGCACGAACATCACTTCCCCGAAGGCCAAGAGCACCAAGGCCACAGTGGCCAGCACCGGGCTGCCCACCCCGATGTTCACCTCTCTGGTGGCCCGGAAGAACAGCACGTCGAGGGCCTGGGGGCCGATCCCCAGCAGCACCATGGCCGTCCCGACGGCCGCCAGGGCGGTCGGCAGGGCCAGGAAGGCCACCAGCCGCCAGCCGTTGCGCCGGGCCCGGGAGCGCACCACCAGGGCCACCAGCAGCGCCGCGAAGAGGCCCAGGCCGCCCACCCGGATGACGTCGGCCTCGCTGGCGAGGCTTTCCCGCCACAGGGGGGTGCTGTCCACGGGAAGGCCCAGCGCCCCCCGGGCGTCGAGCAGCAGGGCGGTCCCGAAGTAGACCAGGAGGAAGACCAGCCAGGGCGGGAACGAGGTGTAGAAGAGGACGCTGGCTGTGCTGGTGGTACCCGCCACCACCCGGTTGCGGTGCCAGGCCACGAAGCGCCCCAGCCAATCCCCCAGCAGGTAGGCGAGGATTCCCCCCACGCCGAAGATCAGCAGGGTGGTGGGGAGGGCCGAGAAGATGGTCTGGGTGACGGGCGGTCCGTCGAACGAGTAGCCCAGTCTGCCTCGGGCCAGGTCCCCCAGGTAGTCGAGGTAGCGCACCCAGAGGGGCCGGTCGAGGCCCAGTTGCTCCCGGACCCGCTGGCCGCACTCGACGCACCCGAGCTGGAACTGGGTGGCGTAGTCGTAGGGGATGAGCAGGTTGATGAGAAAGAAGCTGATGGTGACGAACAGGAACAGCGTCACCAGCGCCCAAAGGGCGCGCCCTACCAGAAACCTCAGCATCCCCGCTGCTCAGATTAGGTCAACCAACGACCTCCCTCCCCCGTTGCGGGGCCGGTGACGTCTCCCCTCCCCCGCTTCCCGGGAGGGTGGCCGGACGCAGGCCGGGCGGGAGGGGGCGAGGCGGGAGGGGGCGCGGTCCATCGCAGAGGGTCACTCAACTTCCACCAGATGCCCTTTCCGGCGTTGACAGCCCCTGAGCCAGGGGCGACTGGAGAACGAGGCCACCTCGCTGGAGGTCTCGAGCCGGGAACGATCTCGACCAGGCGGCCGGGGGGGTATCACCCTCCCCCCGCCTCCTCAAGCGGGAGAGGGAGTACTCGGCGCTTTTCTCCTACCATTTCTCCACGTCCCGCCCCCGTAGCTCAGGGGATAGAGCAAGGGTTTCCTAAACCCTGTGTCGCAGGTTCGAATCCTGCCGGGGGCGCCGGTGTGATGTCTCGGGACATCGTGCACAGATGTCTCGGGACATCCTTCCACCTCACGGCGTCTGCTGCCGCTGGT
>JALYHC010000243.1 GCA_030776765.1 Actinomycetota bacterium
ATCCGGACCTGCTCCCCCCGATCCTTGGGTACCGGGTGGAAGGGGTTAGGGAGGAAGCCGGGCAGGTGCAGGTCGAGACGCTCATGGAGCTCGAGCCCGGGCTCGACCACGTGATGGGGTTGGTGCCGGCCCGCGCCGAGGGCATCTGGGTGAGCCAAGAGGAGTCGGAAGGGTGGAGGGTGCTGCTCGATCAGAGCGCGCTCCGACCCCTCTATCCGGAAGAAGAGGGTGCGGCAGAGGCGGTGGGCCATTGGGTGAGGGCTCGCCAGGGCTGCGGGGAGGGGAGGCAGCACCCCGCCGGGCTGCTCGGCGTGCCATCTCTCGCCGATCAGCTCTGCGGCAGCCAGGGTGAGCCTCGCCTGGGACAAGTAGGGCAGGTGGAGCAGCTCGAGGCGGCTCCCTTCCTGGCCGCCTTCGGCCCCGAGTTCCAACAGTGGGCCAGGGTGGTGCCGGTGGCCGCCCCCGTACCGCTGCGGGCCGTCGTGGCTCCCATCGGAGACGGCTGGACCGTGATCGGTGTGCTTGCCGCGGAGCAGCCGTGACGCATCCCTCGCGGTCGGCACGCTCTCCCCCGGCTCCGCCTCATCCGGCATAGGCGGCCGGCGGCAATGAACGCAGAGGAGAGAAGGAGAAGAAGTGACAGCTACACGAAAGCGCACCCGGAGGGTGCTACTGGCGTTGGGGTTGGCGTCCTTGCTGGCCCTGTCGCTGCTGGTGCCGGTGGGCGCCTCTAGCCATAGGGAGGCCCCCCTCATCAGCAAGGACCCGGTGGCGGACAACACCGACGTCTATGCCTTCATGACGGGCGAGAACTTGGAGAACTTGACCATCGTGTCGAACTGGATCCCGCTCGAGGAGCCGGCCAGCGGGCCGAACTTCTGGAAGTTCGGGGACGACGTGCTCTACGAGGTCGAGATCGACAACAACGGCGATTCCTTCACGGACATCGAGTACGAGTTCCGCTTCGCCACCACGATCAAGAACCCGAACACGTTCCTCTACAACACCGGGCCGATCACCTTCAACGCCGAGGAGGAAACCTACGACGGCCTGAACATCGAGCAGCGGTACTCGGTGACGGAGGTGCGCAACGGTCATCGGGAGACGCTGGCCAGCGGCCTGCTGACCCCGCCGGTGCGGGTGGGGGTGCGATCCACCGACACGGTGGTGCCCTACGAGGAGCTGGCCCAGGCGGCCGTCCACGAGATCGAGCTGCCGGAAGGCAAGATGAAGGTGTTCGCCGGGCAACGGGACGAGGCCTTCCCGGTCGACCTCGGGTCGATCTTCGACCTGGGCGGCCTGCGGCCTTTCAACCCGTTCCACCTGATCCCCTTGCCGGAAGAGCCGGGAATCAACACCACCACCGGGTTCAACGTGCACTCGATCGTCATGGAGATCCCCAAGGAGCGGGTGGTGGAGGACGATCCGGTGATCGGCCTCTACTCGACCACCTATCGCCGCAAGACGCGGGTGTTCCGCGACGACGAGAACTTCCGGCTGGAGGGCAGCGGGCCCTGGGTGCAGATCTCGCGCCTCGGCAACCCTCTGGTGAACGAGGTGGTCATCCCGCTGGGGATGAAAGACGAGTTCAACCACACGGAGGCTCCAGACGACGAGAGGTTCCTCGAGTTCATCCTCGACCCGATCCTGGGCGAGCTGCTCCCGGTCCTGTACCCGGACGTGATCGAAGTGCCGGAGCCGCCGCGCAACGACCTGGTGACCATCTTCCTCACCGGCATCCCCGGCCTCAACCAGCCGGAGAACGTGGTGCCGTCGGAGATGCTGCGTATCAACACCAACCTGCCCAGTGGCTTCCCCAATGGGCGCCGGCTGGGTGAGGACGTGGTGGACATCGAGCTGCGAGCGGTGGCGGGGATCTTCTGCGACGTCAAGGAGAAGGGCCCAGGCTGCGAGGGCTTCACGCTGGAGGGCAGCCCCTTCAACGTCTTCCCCAACAACGCCCTCTCGGACGGCGTGTCGGGGAACGACATGCCCTTCCTGGAGCAGTTCCCGTACATGCCAACGCCGCACTCGGGCTACGACCACATCCACGACCACTCCAATCGGGACTGAGGGGTCGCGGACTGAGAGCCCAGAAGGGCTGGGCTAGGGGGGCGCCGACCGGATGCTGAGCGACGCCGGTCGGATCCGCACCGAGAGGGGGACCGCCAACCGGTCCCCCTCCCGGCGCGCCCGCCTCCTGGGCCTCTTGGCGGTGGCGGCGGTCACCGGGCTGGTCCTGGGTAGGTTCGTCACCTTCCACGCCCCCGCCCCGCCGGTCCCTGCGCCGGCGGCTGCCAGCAGCCCCGAGCAGGCCATCGCCGTCTTGGAGCAGAGGGTGGCCGAGGATCCCGACGACTTTCGGTCCCTGCAGGAGCTGGGGATGGCCTATCTCCGCCGGGCCGCGCAGGTGGGGGACCCTTCGTTCTACGGCCTGGCCGAGCAGGCCTTCGGCCGGGCGGAAGCCCTGGCTCCCTCCGACC
>JALYHC010000244.1 GCA_030776765.1 Actinomycetota bacterium
GCCACCGTCTACGACTTCATCCCCTGGCGCTTCCCCAACCAGTACCTCCACACCTCCTGGCGGCGGTTCCTCTACCGGCGCTACCTCGACCATCTCCGGCGGGCGACCCACCTCATGGCCATCTCCCAGGCAGTGGCGGCCGACGCTTCAGAGGTGCTGGGCCGGGATCCGGAAGCCGTGACGGTCACCCCCCTGGGGGTGCCACCGCTGCCCGACCCGGGGGAGGCCTCTCCCGCTGAGTCCTACCTCTTCCTAGCCGCGACCCCCCAGCCCCACAAGAACCTCCGCTTCGCCCTCGAGACGGTGGGGGCGCTGCCCGCGTCCGTCCGTCCGCCGGTGGTGGTGACCGGCTACCAGGGGGACCGCCGATGGGGGCCGATCCTGGCTCTGGCGGCCCAGCGTGGAGTCACGCTGGAGCACCGGGGGCACGTCTCCCGGCGCGAGCTCTCCACCCTTTATGCAGGCGCTGCCGCGGTGCTCGTCACCAGCGACTATGAGGGGTTCGGGCTCCCAGTCGTGGAGGCGCTGTCTGTGGGGGCCAGGGTGCTCTGCTCAGACCGGGGCGCTCTGCCGGAAGTGGCCGGGCCCGCTGAGGTCCTGCCGCTGAAGCGGGAGGCTTGGACGCTGCGCCTGAGGGAGGTGCTCGGAGGCGAGCCCCACAACCCCGAGCCGGGACGGCGGTGGGCGGCCCGCTTCACCTGGGAGAGGACCGCCCGGGCCACCCTGGAGGCCTACCGGAGGCTGGCGTGATCCCCGTCGCCATCGTGCACGACTACCTGACACAGCGGGGTGGCGCCGAGCGTGTGGTGCTGGCTATGACCAAGGCCTTCCCCTCTGCGCCCCTCTACGCCTCCGTCTACCTGGCGGAAGGCACCTTTCCGGAGTTCCAGGCCCGAGAGCTGCGGCTCACCCTTCTCAACCGGGTGCCGCTACTGCGCCGTCGCCATCGCCTCGACCTGCCGCTCCTGGCCCCCACCTTCTCCCGGCTCACGGTGCGCGCCGAGGTGACGATCTGCAGTTCGAGCGGCTGGGCTCACGGGGCAAACGTGCGGGGGCGGAAGATCGTCTACTGCTACACGCCGGCCCGCTGGCTCTACCAGACCGACCGGTACCTGGGAAGAGGCTCCCTCATCCGGCGTGGTGCCTTGGCTGCCGTCCGGCCCTATCTGGAGCGCTGGGACCGGGCAGCCGCCTCATCCGCTCACCGCTACCTGGCTACCTCAACTGCGGTGAGAGATCGCATCCGTCGCCTCTACGGAATCGAGGCCCAGGTCCTCCACCCCCCGCACACCGCCAGCATCTACGCAGAGCGCTCACCCGTAGACGGCCTCGAGCCCGGCTTCGTCCTCTGCGTGGCCCGGCTCCTCCCCTACAAGAACGTGGACGCCATCGTGGAGGCGTTCGCGGCGCTGCCCGATCGCCGCCTGGTGGTGGCCGGGAATGGGCCGCTGAGCGGTCCGCTGCAGGCGCGGTCTGGACCCAACGTCAGGATGGTCGGCACGGTTACCGAGGCCCAACTGCGGTGG
This sequence comes from Actinomycetota bacterium, assembly GCA_030776765.1. Classification (GTDB taxonomy): domain Bacteria; phylum Actinomycetota; class Acidimicrobiia; order Spongiisociales; family JALYHC01; genus JALYHC01. The sequence continues at coordinate 1,527 of JALYHC010000244.1, forward strand.
CTGTATGCCAGCTCCGCCGGCCTCGTGGCCGCCTCCTTCGAGGACTTCGGGCTGACTCCTCTCGAAGCGGCCGCCTTCGGCAAGCCGGCTGCCGTCCTGCGCTGGGGCGGGTTCCTCGACACCCTGGTGGAGCATGAGACCGGTGTCTTCATCACCTCCCCAGATCCCCCCGCCATCCGGTCGGCTGTGCAGTCGCTGGTTGGCCAGGAGTGGGATCCCGGGCGGCTGCGGGCCCATGCCGAGCAATTTTCGGAGGCCCGGTTCATTACTGGGATCCGGGAGGTGGTCGACGAGGAGCGGGCACTCGTATGAGGCCACACCCCCTTGCAGGGAGACGCGCCGTCCTGGGCGGCGCCGAACTGGACCTGCTCGACCGGGACGAGGCGCTCTCGATCCTCTTGCAGCGGCTGCACGACGGGGGGAGGGGGCCCCTCTACATGACCTCGGCCGATCTGGAGCACCTCCACCATTTCGGCCTGGAATCGGGACGCGAGGGCTGGTTCGATCGGGGGCGAGGGCCAGCGGAGTGGTTGGTGCTGCCGACCGGCACGCTTGCCCGCCTGGTCCGGCGGCTCACCGGAAGGACCTGCAACCTGGGTCGGCCGCAGCTCCTCCTCAACGACCTCCTCTTCGCCGCAGCACGCGCTCGGGCCCGGGTGGGCTTCTTGGGGGACGATCGACGGCAGCTCGATGCCCTGCGCACGTGGCTCGCCGCTCATCCCTCGAGGGCCGGGGTGGCCGGACTGTGGGCATTGCCACCATCCCACCATGAGGATGACGGATCCTCATCAGCACAGGCCGCTGCGATCCGGCGGGCCGAAGTCGATCTGCTGGTGGTTGCACTGGGCAAGCCTCACCAGGAGGAATGGTTGCTCGCCCACGGGCCCGCCATGGAGGCCAAGGCGGCGGTGGCCCTGGGAAGAGCGGCCGAACTATCACCTGGCCGTTCGGTCCGCAGGCTGGCAAGCCTGCTGGGGAGGAAGCTGGTGCTCGGCCCGGTCGGCCTCTACCGGCTGGTCGCCCACTCCCGAGGGACAGAGGTGAGGGGACCGAGCGGCCGCCGCCAGCCGGTGCCGCTCCTCTCCACCCCGGCGGGGCGGCGGGCTCGCTTGGGGACCGCCCTGCTGGCCGGTGACGCAGCCGTCGTCGCCCTGGCCAGCTTCCTCGCCTACACGCTGCGGAGAGCACTGGGAGACCAGAACGGTCTGGCGCCTTTCCAGAGCGAGGTGCCGGCGGCCATCGCCGTCCTTCCCCTCTGGCTGACGATCCTCTACGGGTTCGGCTGCTACCGCCCCCACTACCTCAACTCCGGCGGCGAGGGCTTCCGGCGCTTCGCAGCCGGCACCTCAGGAGGACTCTTGGCGCTCGGGTTCTTTTCCTTCCTCTTCAACCTCCAGGTCTCCCGGCTGTACGTAGCCTTCCTCTTCGGTTTGGTCCTGGCACTCGGAAGCTCTGTGCGCCTCCTCATGCGGGAGGAGCTACGGAGGCGCCGCCGCCGAGGAGGGCACCTCCAACGGGTGCTCGTGGTAGGGGCCGACCCGGAAGGGGTGGAGGTGGCCCAGGCGCTGGCGAGGGCGGAGACCGCCGGCTACCAGGTGGTGGGATTCGTCGACGATGAGCTCGAGCCCGGGACGACGGTGTTGGAGACTCTTCCGGTGCTGGGGAGGACCGATGAAGTGGTCGATCTCGCCTACGAGCTGCGAGCGGGGTTGGTACTGGTGTCTCCGACCGGTGTCCGGCCGGGCACACTCCGGGACCTCACCGTGGCGCTGGAGGGATCGCCGATCGACCTGGCGATCGCTCCATCCCTCTTCCAGGTCGTCGCCCGTCGGGTAACGGTGGAGTCGGTGGGCAACGTCCCCCTCCTGCACGTGGACCAGATCCGCCTGCAAGGACTGGCGGGAGCCGCCAAGCGGAGCGTCGACGTGGTGGGCGCCCTCGTCCTCCTCGTCCTGCTGTGGCCGGTCATGCTGGCCGCCGCCGCCGCCGTCAAGATGAGTGACGGAGGGTCGGTCCTCTTCCGACAGCTCCGGGTTGGCCGGGACGGGGTCTCCTTCACCCTCCTCAAGTTCCGGACCATGGTGCCTGACGCTGAGGAGCGACGGCGCGAGGTGGCTGGCCTCAACGAAGCCGGCCACCACTTCTTCAAGATCCGGGACGACCCGCGAGTGACCAGGGTGGGACGGTTCCTCCGAAAGTGGTCGATTGACGAGATCCCGCAGCTCTGGAATGTCCTACGGGGTGACATGTCGCTGGTGGGGCCCCGTCCCCCGCTGCCCGAGGAGCTCGAGAAGTACGAGCCCTGGCACCTCCGGCGCCTGAGAGTTCGGCCGGGGATCACCGGCATCTGGCAGGTGTCCGGACGCTCCAGAGTCCCCTTCGATGAAGCAGTGCGCCAGGACCTCTTCTACATCGAGAACTGGTCGCTGGGCCTGGACATCGCTCTGTTGGCACGCACCGTCCTGGCGGTGCTCGGACGAGACGGCGCCTATTGACCCTGGCAGTAGCTGCGGGCCAGGCGGGCAAGAGAATCGCCGGACTCGCCGACGAGGGGATCCGCCGAGGCCCGGCGACCGGCCTGCAAAGCGGACCGGCATCCCCGCGTCTCTCCCTCCAGGCGGATGGCCAGGGCCCAGGTGAGCCGCGCCGCTCCCTGGGGCCTCCACGCCAGGTGGGAGGGATAGGAGGCCAGCACCTCCTGTAGGGTGGCCCGGGCCTCGGCGTAGTCGCCCCCATCGATGAGCACCTCGGCCACGAGGTTGAACATGGAGAAGGGTGACCGGCCCACGTGAAGGGTTGCGGTGAGGTCCTCGGGGGATGCAAAGCCGGCCTGGTAGTGGAGGACCGCCCCGACCGTCGCCAGGCGGGAATCTCCGGGGTTCCAGGCCGCGGCCCGAACGAGTGACCGCTCCGCCTCCTCGTAGTCTTCCCTCCCGGAAAGCCATAGTGAAGCCGATAGCGCCGCGGTAGCGTCCCAGGGTGCCGGCCCGCTACCAAGGCTCTCGACGGCCGCCCCGATCCCTCCGGCGCCCAGGAGGGCCACCACGGGGACCACCACCAGTCCCTCCCACCACCGTCCCTCGGACGGCCGGAAAGTCTCGGCGCAGAGGATTCCCACCCCCAGCGCCAACAGGGCCGGGAGCACCGGGTAGAGCCAGTCGAAATCAGCCGCTCCGTGGAGGAGCAGGGCCGCCACCACCCCGGCCGCCCCCAGTGCCAGCGGTCCACGTACCTCGGATGGTCCCGCCAGGGGGCCCATGAGTCGGTGGGGACGAAGCAGCGCCAACGCCACCAGGGTCGCCGCCGCCAGGTAGGCGGCGATGAAGGGCAGCCCGAAGGCCAGCCCTCCCTCAGCCAGCGCCTCGGCCGGTTCACTATGGGCCGAGGAGGTCAGGTGGGCGGAAGGGGAACTGAACTGGGCAGCCACCCGACCATAGGAGCCAAGACCGTGCCCCCACAGTGGGCGAGCGGAGAACATCCCCAGGCCGGCCTGAATGTGGTCCAAGCGCAGCTGTAGGGCGCCGTCGACGGGCTCTGCCCGCGCCGCCAAGGGATGAGTGGTGGGACCAGAGCCACCCGGCAGGTGCAGGAGCAGCCCCACCAGTAGCACTGCTGAGAGGAGGACCGCGCCCAGCCGGGGTAGCGGGCGGCGCCGGCCCTTGAGCCGGAGGGCCGCCAAGACGGTCACGGTGATGCCGAGCGCGGTGGCCGCAACTCCTCCCCGGGACCCCGATAGCCAGCAGCCGGCCAGAGCGGCAGTGGAGGCGAGCCCGCAGGCGGCTGCGGTGAGCCGACCACCGGTCAGGGTGGCTCCCAGGAACACGACGCCCAGGGCTCCCATGAGGATCGACGACTGGTTGTGCCAGGAGAGCGGCTGCCAGGCCGGCCCGGGGCTGTCGCTCAGGATCTGGCCCCACCAGGACCAGAGCGCGTTCTGCCAATACGATCCCAGTGAGGCCAAGAGGATGAGCAGCACGGCCCCGGGCCCCCACCGCCGCCGCCAGAGGCGCATCCCGGATAGGGCCACGATCGGCACCAACCCATAGGTGAGGGCCGGGTGCACGAAATCCGAGCGAACGCTGGCAAAGGTGAGGCTGGCGAGCGCCCCAAGGCCCCACCCGGCCAGCAAGATCCGTGCTGTCGTCGGTAGGCGGGAGGCCTCGAGCACCGCCACCCCGCCGGCCCCGGTGGCCAGCAGGCCGAGGCCGGCCAGCCGGACGGCGGCCGTCTCGAAGCCCCCGTCGAAGCCGGCCAGGTACCAAAACGTCCCAACCATGACCGCCAAGGCAAAGGCATCGCCCAAGAGGCGACCGACTGGCAGTGGACCACATGCCGAGAAGGTCGCGGGCGGCGAAACGGATTCCCCCTTGGGCAAGTGCGTGATCCCTTCGAACCCATGCGTCCCTACTCTCGGCATGGGAGGTCAGCCGATCGCCGAGAGCAGGGAGCCGTCATGTCCCGCCTGGCGTGGCGCCACCTACTCGATGAGATTGACCACATTGAACATCGGCATGTAGAGGGCGATCAGCATGCCCCCCACCGTCAAGCCCATGACCACGATGAGCAGCGGCTCGATCAGGCTGGTTAGGGCGTCCACCGTGGCCTCGACCTCGCGATCGTAGAAGTCGGCCACCTTGCCGAGCATGGTGTCGAGAGCTCCGGTCTCTTCCCCCACCGCCATCATCTGCACGACCATCGGCGGGAAGACAGGATGCTGCGTGAGGGGCTCGGCTAGGGACTCCCCTTCCCTCACCGATGATTGAACATCTGTGATAGCCCGAGACACCACCGCGTTGCCGGAGGTCTCCGCCACGATGTCCATCGCTTGGAGGATGGGGACGCCGGTGCGAACCAGCACCGAGAGGGTGCGAGCGAACCGGCTGATGGCCGTCTTGTGTACCAACCCTCCGAAGACCGGCAACTTCAACTTGATGAGATCGAAGTGCGCTCTGCCCTGTTCACTGGAGATCCACCTGCGGAACGCCCATGCGATACCGGCCACCAGCAACAGGGCGATATACCAGAACTTGGTAATGATCCTCGAGACCCCAAGCAGGATCTGCGTAGGAAGCGGCAGGGTGCCCCCGAGATCCCGATACAGGTCCTCGAACATCGGTACCACGAAGATCAGCATGGCGATGACGATCAGGATGACCAGGGAGAAGACCACCACCGGGTAGGTCATGGCCGACTTCACCTTGGCTCGCAGGGCCACCTGGGCCTCCAGCGTGTCGGCGAGCCGGTCGAGAGTCTCGTCGAGCACTCCGCCCACCTCGCCAGCCTTGATCATCGACACGTAGAGCTTGCCGAACGCCTTGGGGTGCTTCTCCAGCGCGGCCGAGAGGCTGCTGCCGCGCTCGACGTCTCCCTTGACCTCCCCGATGATGTTGGCTAGGGCCTTGTTCTCGGTCTGCTCCTCCAGCACACTGAGCGAGCGCAGCAAGGACAGACCCGAGTTGGTCATGGTGGCGAACTGCCGGCTGAAGACGGCCAGGTCCCGCACCTTGACCCTCCCGCTGAGGCCCGGGATCTTGATCTCCTTCTGCAGGGCTGAGCTGCTCTCCTCCTCCACGGCCAGGGGTACGAAGCCCCGATCTCGCAGTGCCCTGGCCACCGCCGTTGTGGAGAGCCCGTCCATGGTTCCGGAGTGGATGGAGCCCTGGCGGTCCTTGACCCTGTACGAGTAGGTGGCCGTCGCCATCCCCTACCCCCTCACTGGAGCCCGGCCGGCCAGGCGCTGGAAATCCTCGGCGTTGTTGGCCCTCTCCAGCGCCACCTGGAAGGAGACCTTCCCCGCCTTGACGAGCGCAGCCAGGGACTGGTCCATCGTTTGCATGCCGTACCTGGCGCCGGCCTGCATGGCGGTCACCATCTGGGAGTTCTTGCCTTCTCGAATGAGGTTGCGAATGGCCGGGGTGGCCACCATCACCTCGCAGGCGGCCACCCGGCCGGTTCCCTCCTTGTTGGGCAGGAGCTGCTGCGTGACGATGGCCTGGATGGTGCTGGCCAGCTGCGTGCGTACCTGGGCCTGCTGGTAGGCGGGAAAGACGTCGATGATGCGGTCAACCGACTGGGGGGCGTCCTGGGTGTGCAGCGTGGCCAGCACCAGGTGACCCGTCTCGGCGGCGGTGAGGGCGGTGGCGATGGTCTCAAGGTCGCGTAGCTCACCCACCAGGATGACGTCGGGGTCTTGGCGCAGGGCGTGCCGCAGAGCTTGGGCGAAGCCATGGGTGTCGCTTCCCACCTCGCGCTGGTTGACCACCGCTCGCTTGTGTGTGTGGAGAAACTCGATGGGATCCTCGATGGTGAGGATATGGACCGCTTGCCGCTGGTTGACGAGATCGATGATCGAGGCCAGCGTCGTCGACTTACCCTGGCCGGTGGGACCGGTGACCAGCACCAGGCCCCGGGGCAGGTCGGCGAACCCGGCCACCACCGGAGGCACCCCCAGCTCGGCGAGCGGCTTGATCTCGTGGGGAATGGCTCGCATCACCGCCCCGATGGAGTCGCGCTGGAAGTAGACGTTGACGCGGAAGCGGGCTTTACCGGGCAGGGGGTGGGAGGTGTCCAGCTCCAGGTTCTCCTCCAGTGCATGCCGCTGCTTGTCGGTCAGGATCTCGTAGATCATCCTGCGCAGCTCGGCCGGTTTGAGGACCGGATATCCCTCCAAGGAGACGAGCGAGCCATGGATGCGCATGAGAGGTGGGCTCCCGGTGGTCAGGTGCAGATCCGAGCCCGACCTCTCCAGGAGGACCTCCAGGAGGTCGTTGACGTGGACCTCGCCGCGTGGGGTCTCCTCGGGCCGCAGCTGGGTGACGGTGGCGAGCGGTCCTGCCTCCTGGGCTGGTGGGCCGTACACGAAGTCGAGGGCCCGCTCTATCGACTCGCGGGTGGCGAGGGCCAGACTCACCAGGACCCCGGCGGCCTCCTCCAGCCGCTGGGCCCTGAACCGATCGAAGGGATCGGCCACCGCCACCAACAGTGTCCCGTCCTCGATGCGTACCGGCACAGCCCCCAGCTCGCGGGCCTGCTGCGCACTCAGCCGGCCGACCGCGGCCGGCTCCAGCATCCCGTCATCCAGCTCCACGAAGTCGAGGCCCACCCGCTCGGCCACCACGCGGAGCATGTCCTCCTCCCGCACCTGGCCCCCGTCCATCAACAGCTTGGCCAGCGGGATGCCGCTCTCCTCCTCGAGCTGCAGGCTCGACTCGAGGCTGTCCTTGCTTATCAGTCGCCGGTCGACGAGCAGTTGACCGAGCTTTCGGGACGCCGCGTTGCTCATGTTCCTTCCGCCTTTGCTTGACTTCCTACTTCGGTTGAGGGGGCGCTCGCCTTGAGGGCGTCACACCACCACTCGCAGCACCTCTTCGATGGAGGTTGCCCCAGCGTGCACCTTGGCCAGGCCGTCCTCGCGCAGGGTGCGCATCCCCTGGGAGATGGCCACCTTCCTCAGCTCGTCAGAGGAGCGCCGCTCCACGGCCAGGCGCTCGATCTCCTCGGTGACCAGCATCACCTCGTGAATGGCAAGCCTTCCGCGGTAGCCGGTGCCCGAGCAGGCCTTGCAGCCGACGGCCCGGTAGAGGGTGGGCAGCTCGTCGACCAGCTCCAAGGGCCAGCCCACCTCCATCAGCGCCTCCAGTGAGGGCTGGTACGGCTGCTTGCACTTGCCACACAGGCGCCTCGCCAGGCGTTGCGCCAGGACGGCATCCAGGGCAGAGCTGACGAGGAAGGGCTCCACTCCCATCTCGATGAGGCGCCCGATGCTGGAGGGAGCGTCGTTGGTATGGAGCGTGGAGAGCACCAGGTGGCCCGTGAGGGCCGACTCGATGGCGATCTGGGCGGTCTCGTGGTCGCGGATCTCCCCGATGAGGATGATGTCGGGGTCCGACCGCAGGATGGAGCGCAGCGCCGAGGCGAAGGAGAGGCCCGCCTTGCGGTTCACCTGCACCTGATTGATCCCGGCCAGGCGGTACTCCACGGGGTCCTCCACCGTGATGATGTTCACCTCGGGTCGGTTGAGGACGTTGAGGGTGGCATAGAGGGTGGTGGACTTCCCGGAGCCGGTGGGACCGGTGACCAGGATGGTGCCGTAGGGCTTGCGGTAGCCTTTCTCGTAGCGCTCCATGGAGTCGGGCAGGAAGCCCAGCTCGGCCAGGTCGAGGAGGGTGCTCGACTTGTCGAGGATGCGCATCACCACCTTCTCCCCGAACACGGTGGGAAGGGTGGCCACCCGCAAGTCGATCTGGCGTCCGGCCACTCGCAGGCTGACCCGCCCGTCCTGGGGCACCCGACGCTCAGCGATGTTGATGTCGGCCATGATCTTGAGGCGGCTCACCACGGCATTGGTGATGGAGCGCGACGAGCGCGTGATCTCGTGCAGCACCCCGTCGATGCGGAAGCGGACCTGCAGGTCCCGCTCTCCCGGCTCTACGTGAATGTCGGAAGCGCCCTCGGTGACCGCTCGGGTGATGAGCATCTTGACCAGCTTGACGACCGGCGCCTCCTCCACGGCCGCTTCCATAGCGGCCAGGTCGGACACATCGATATGGTCCTCGGCGGCCAGCTGGGCCAGCTCGCTGACCGAGTCGTCCATGCGGGCGATGCGTCCGATGGCGTCATCCACGTCGGAGCGGGTGGCCACCTTGGCCACCAGCTCCATTCCGGTGACCGCCCGGATATCGTCGATGGCCAGCACGTTGGCAGGATCGGCCATAGCCACCACCAGCTTGCCGTCCTCGAAGGCGATGGGCAGGGCGGCGTAGCGCCGTGCCAGGGCTTCTGGCACCAAAGCACCCGCCGAGGGGTCGATGGCCACCTCACCCAGGTTGACGTACTCGAGACCGATGCGGCGGGCCAGGGTGCGCACCAGGTCGGCTTCCTCTACCAGGCCCTCGTCGACCAGGATGCGGCCCAAGGGCCGGTCGGTCTCCTGTTGCAGCTGGATGGCCCGGTCGAGCTCCGCCGACGTGATGAGCTCGTCCTGCAGCAGCAGCGTCCCCAGATGCCGTGCTTCAGTAGTCACGCTCTCCGCTCCTTGTGTCGCCCTCATGTTCGGCTGAGCCGCCTCGCGGCTTGAGGGCGTCTTCCCCCCAGAGAAGCGGGAGGGGGACGCGAAGAGCTACGGGATGACGCCGTCCTGCTTGGCTCTCTCCTTGAGGCGCAGGAACTCGTCGTAGCTGGCGGTGAAGGAGTGCTTGCCCGAGACGTCGGTCAGCACGTAGTACAGATAGTCGGTCGCAGGGGGATCGAGGGCCGCCTGCACGGAGGCCAGCCCGGGTGCCCCGATCGGGGTAGGGGGTAGCCCCCGATGGCGGTAGGTGTTGTAAGGAGAATCCACCTCCAGGTCCTCGAGGGTGACCACCGAGTCGTGCTCGCCCAGTGCATAGAGCACCGTGGCGTCGATCTGCAGCGGCATGCCCGCCCGAAGGCGGTTGTAGATGACGCTGGCGATCCGCCCGCGGTCCTGGTCCACCCGGGCCTCCGACTCCACCAGTGACGCCACGACGAGCGCCTCATACGGGGTGACGCCGAGCTGATCCAGCCGGGCCTCCTCGGCCGCCTCCATCCGCTCTTCCATCGTGGCGGCCATGCGTCCCAGGATCTCGGCCGGACCGGCCCGGGCGGCAAACTCGTAGGTGTCGGGGAACAGCAACCCCTCCCACGCTTGCAGCGACTCGGCGTCGCCGCTGAGGAAACGGGAGCTCACCCGGCCGCCCAGCAGCACCTGAGCCAGCTCCTCCTCCGGGTAAGCAGCCTGGTCGCTGATCGAGGCGAGGATCTCCTCGATGCGAAGCCCCTCCACCACCGTGACCCAGTAGGTCTCCACCTGCGGGCCGGCCAGCAGCGCCTGCAAGACCGCGTCCACGTCCATGCCCGTCTGGAGGCTGTACCGCCCGGCCTGAAGCTGGTTGGCCACCCCCGAACTGCGCACTGCCAGCTCGAACTCCAGCGGCGAGCCGATCACTCCCGCCGTCGTGAGCTGCTCGCCAATCTGGCGAGCCGAGGCCCCCGGGCTGATCTCCACCTCTGCCGGCAGGCCCGGCTCGACGGGCCTCGCCTCACCGGCCGGCTGCAGGCCGGGGAGCGAAGGGACCATCTCGCCGAGGAAGCCCGCCAGCTCTCTCGCCGCCAGCAGCCCTGCCGCCAACAGCGCCAAGACGGTCAGCACCATCACCGCCAGCCTCCGCGGCCAGCGGCGGGAACGGCGCCCAGGCGGAAGCCGGCTCTCCGTCTCGGAGAGTTGCTCGCTCACCGGCGCCGATCCAGGTAGGACTGCAGCATCACCGCGGCGGCCACCTTGTCGACCAACCCTCGGCGTCGCCGGCGCCGTACCCCTCCACCGACCAGAGCCGCCTCTGCGGTGAGGGTGGTGAGCCTCTCATCACAGAGCTCCACCGGCAGCCCGGTCACCTCCGCCACCCGACGGGCGAATCCTCGCGCAGCTTGGGCGGCGGCGCCCTCCCCGCCGGAGAGCGACACCGGTAAACCCACCACCACCCGCTCCACCTCGAGGTCGTCGGCCAAGCTCCGCAGCGCCTCGTCCATCTGCCGGGACTGCAGGTCGATGACCGAGTGGGGCTGGGCCGTCAGCTGCAACGGATCGGACACCGCCACACCGATCCGCCGGCTCCCCGGATCCAGGCCCATGATGCGTCCCAGGGCTACACCCCCCGCAGCGCCGAGCGGGCCGTCTCATCCGCCTGGCGGAGGGCCTCTGCCAGCC
>JALYHC010000245.1 GCA_030776765.1 Actinomycetota bacterium
GGCTTCATCCCGGCTAATCAACCGGGCCGCGCTTTCAACAGAGTCGCAAACACCCTTTCAGCGCGCTTTCAAACCAGTCGCAAACACGCGAAACCCCATCTAGAAAGGCCCGGGTCGGTGAGTCCCCGGCGAGTTCGGATCGCCGATGGTGTTCCCGATCCGACCGAAACGGGGGGCGGAGGTGTCGGCTGAAAGGCTATCTGAAAGGGTCTTTGAAAGCGGATCTGCGATCGTTTTGAAAGCGTCGCCCCCGACAATCTCGGCGTGGAACAGCTCGAGCGGCTGCTGAGCGTCCAGGAACTCGCCCAGTACCTCGGCGTGCCGGCGGCCACCCTATACCAGTGGCGGTACCGAGGCGAGGGCCCTCCTGGTTTCGGGTGGGAAAGCACCTCCGGTACCGCTGGCGCGACGTGGAGGAGTGGATCGAACTTCAGCTCGAGGAAGTCGGTCGGTGAGCCGGTGTCAGCGCAAGCCGCTACGTTCGGAGACGGCAGACAACCCGACGAGGCAGAAACGATGCCAGCGGATCGGGGACTCGCGAAGAAAAGATTGCGCAGTAGGGAGAGCCGCCCGCGTGAGGCAGGGGGCCGTCGCCCTTCTACGGCATTCAGCCTCCATCCGGCCTACGGAAGGAGCTGAGCATGGCCCATGTCCGACGCCGCCTCAATCGACCGTCCCGACCCTGGGAGGTCCGGTACCGGGCGCCCGACGGCCGAGAGCGCTCGAGGAGCTTCGCCCGCAAGATCGACGCCGAGCGCTTCGGGTCACCACCGAGGCGGACCAGATCCGGGGGGAGTGGACCGACCCACGGCTCGGGCGGATCACCTTCGGCGAGTGGAGCGAGCGGGTCGAGGCCGGGCGGGTGAACGCGGCCCCCTCGACCAGGGCCAGTTACGACGTGGTGCTCCGCGGCGCGGTGCTGCCGACTTTCGGCGACGTCCCCTTGGCCGCCATCGAACCCGGCAACGTCCGCCGGTGGTGGCCCAGCTGGTGGCCGAAGGCCACTACGCGCCCTCCACCATCCGCCGGGCCTACACCCTGCTCCAGGAAGCCCTCAATCTGGCTGTGAGCGATGGAGTGATCCCGAGGTCCCCCTGCCGGAACATCCCCCTACCGAAGATCGAGGGCACCGAGAAGCGCTTCCTCAGCGCCGACGAGGTCGAGTCCCTCGCGGAGGCCATCGACCCCCGCTATCGGGCCTTCGTGCTGGCCGGCGCCTACACCGGCCTCCGACCCGGCGAGCTGACCGCCCTGCGGGTGGAGCGCCTCGACCTGCTGCGCCGCCAGCTACGAGTCGAGGATCACATCAAGACCCCCGCCGCCCGCCGGACCGTGAGCTTCCCCCCTTCTTGGCCGACGAGCTGGCCCGTCACATCGCCTCCCACCCCGGCCGAGACGGGCAGGTGTTCCCGGCACCGGAGGGCGGACCGCTTCGCCTCAGCCAGTTCCGGCGCCGGACCTGGTACCCGGCGGTGCGGGCCTCAGTCGGGGAGCCCTGCCGCCCCCACGACTTGCGCCACACCCACGTGGCGCTGCTCATCGCCGCCGGCGAGGATCTCTACGTCATCTCCAAGCGCCTCGGCCACGCCTCGATCCGGACCACTTACGACGTCTACGGCCACCTCTTTGAGGGCCGGGACCAGGAGACGGCCGAGGCCCTCCAGGAGGTGCGGCTCCGCTTGTCAAGTCCCGGTACCCGCACGACACATTGGCTCCGCTACCTACACGACACTCCCCCGCGGGTTAGGAGGCCGCGTTGATACGACGGGGCCGGCCTCCGGGGTTGGCGAAGGCTCCGTGGGCCTTGTGGGGATCGTGCTTGACGGCGTGGGTGCGGACCACCCGGCCTGAGGCCGAGATCTCCACCGTGTCACCCACCACCCGCACCTCCACCTGGCGGCGGCGATAGGCGTTTCCCACCCGGTAGCAGGCTCCGGCGAAGCTGATGCTGCCGGAGCTGTCCACCTTGCGGATGACTGGGCGGCCCACCGTCTGGGGCCTGGCCGGCCGAGGGCGGGGCTCTCTCCGCCACACGGCCGGCTCCCTCTCCGGGGGATGCTGGCGGACGTGGGAGGCCACCAGAACCTCCCGGTGGGAGATCTCGAGCAGGCCGTTGTCATGGATGACCACCTCGACGGTCTCCCCGGCCAGCCACCGGCCCACGTGATAGCGGTGCTTGGCCAGGCTGATCCGTCCCCCTCGATCAACCCGGCGGGTTAGCCGTCGCTCCGCCACCTCAGGCTGGGGTGGCTCCGGGGCCTCATCGTCTCCAGAGATCACCTCGAAGGGCTCTTGGGCGGCCAGCTCGAAGCGTCGGATGGGCGGGACCATCCCGATGCCTTGGTGGGGGCGGTGGTGGTTGTAATGCTCCACCCATCGGTCCAGGGCCGTCTGGGCCTCCTCGAGGCTCTCGAAGGTGTGGTCGGTCAGGAGTTCCGTTCGGATGGTCTTGTGGAAGCGCTCCACCTTGCCGGTGGTGGTGGGCGACCGAGGAGCGGTCAGGAGATGGCGGATCCCGTTCTCCCGGCAGATCCGATCGAAAAGCACCTCCCCAGAGCCCCGCCCGAAGCGTCCGGTGAACACCTTGCCGTTGTCGGTGAGGATCTGGTCGGGGATCCCGTGACGGCCCATTGCCTCAGCCAGGGCATCGCAGACCGGGCGGGCGGTGGCCCTCCTCACCACCTTGGCCGACAAACAGAACCTGGAGTGGTCGTCGATGCCGGTGATCACCTTGGCCTCGGTCCCATCTGAAAGCCGGACCCCGCCCAAGACGTCCATCTGCCACAGCTCCATGGCCCGGGATCGCTCCCAGCGTCGGTAATCGGAGCGGCGTCGGCGGCGCCGCTGGGGATCGATGAGACGGTGGCGCAGCAGGGCCCGATAAATCGCCGAGCGGGAGGGAAGCGGGGGCGTTCCCTCTTGGGCCAGGTGATACCCGATGGTGCGGGGACCCCAGCCGGGATGGGTCCGTCGCAGCTCCACGATGCGAGACTCCACCCGGGCGGGCATCTGGTGCGGACAGGACTGGGGCTTGGAGGAGCGATCCGCCAGTCCGGCCAGCCCTTCGGAGCCATAGCGGCGCAGCCAGTCGTGCACGGTCTGGCGGACCACCCCATAGCGGAGCGCCACCTCGGTCACCGTGGCCCCAGAGAGCACCTCTGACACTGCCTGATAGCGCTGTTCCACGACTCCCAGCTCCACCAACACCCTTCGGCCTCCTTCCCAGCGGACGTGATCGACCGCATGGAAGGAGGGGTGGGACCGGAAGGGGTGGATCTTCGAGTGTCGCCCAGGTGCCGGAGCCAGTGTCGCCCAGGAACCGGAACCGCGTCCCGAGAGTGTCGCCCACCTACCGGAGCCACGGTGTCAAGTATCTACCGGAGCCGCACAGG
>JALYHC010000246.1 GCA_030776765.1 Actinomycetota bacterium
GGCACGACCCGGAGCAGCCGGTAGAAGAGGCGGTAGAAGAACCGCATAACGCGGTAGAAGCCCTGGCCGGCGAGCCGCTGGCCAGGGCTTTCTCGTAGCGGGGGCGGGATTTGAACCCGCGACCTTCGGGTTATGAGCCCGACGAGCTACCTGACTGCTCCACCCCGCGTCGGTACCACCATTGTAGAGGCTCCCGGCCTACAACCACAAAGCCTCCCTTTCACTCCGACATAGCCAGGGCCTGCTCGACCAGCTCCCGAGCCTCGGCCACCTTCTCCGCATAGAGGCGCAGGTCGGGGGGCTGCTGCTGGAGGGCCTGGTCGGCCTCGGCGAAGGCCTCCCCCGCCTGGCGCAGCAGCTCCAACGCCTCCCCCTCCAGCGGCGCCTGTGCCTGCTGCGGTCCGTCCCCTTCCACCACCCGCTCGCCGCCGAACAGCTCGGCCAGCGCCTCGTCGAGGGTCTCTCGCATGGTGATGCGGTCCTCGAACACCACCACCGCGAACTTGAACTCGGGCAGCTGCACCTGGGCGCCTTGCAGGTAGACGGGCTGCACGTAGAGGAGCGACTCCTCGATGGGCACCACCAGCATGTTGCCCTGGATGAGCTGGGAGCCCTCCTGGCCGAGCAGCGTGAACTCCCGAGCGATGGCCGGGTCCTGGTTGATGCGGGCGCCTACCTGGTCGGGTCCGTCCACGAACTCCTGGCGGGGCAGCTGGAAGGTGATCATCTCCCCGTAGTCCTCCGGGCCCGACTTGGCCACCAGGAAGGAGATCATGTTGCGCTTCTGGCGGGGGGTGAAGGGCTGCATGATGAGAAACGACAGGTCCTCGTCCTCGGGCAAGCGCATGAGCAGGTAGTAGGGCACCATCAGGTCGGCGGTGGCCGAGGCGCCGATCAGCTCATCGTTGGCGGTGTCGGAGGGGTCGGCGGGGATCTGCCAGGCGTCCTCGTTGCTGTAGAAGACCTGCGGGTCGGTCATGTGGTAGGTGCGGTACATGTCGCTTTGCACCCGAAAGAGGTCCTCCGGGTAGCGCAGGTGCTCCCGCAGCTCTTGGGGCATGGCGGCCCCGTCGGTGAAGAGCTGCGGGAAGATCTGGCGGTAGGCCTGCACGACCGGGTCCTCGGGGTCCACCACGTACAAGGTGGCGTTGCCGTTGTAGGCGTCCACCGTCGCCTTGACCGAGTTGCGCAGGTAGTTGAAGCGCAAGGGCAGCCCGGTGCGCACGCTCAGGCGGCGTACGTCGGCCGGCTCCGAGTAGGGGTAGCGGTCGCTGGTGGTGTAGAGGTCGATCACCCACATCAGGCGCCCCCCCAGCACCACCGGGTAGGGATCGGCGTCGGAGTGCAGGAAGGGGGCCACCCGCTCCACCCGCTCGCGGATGTTGCGGGCCATGAGCACCTTGCTCTCTCCGGTGAGCTGGTCGGAGATCAAGGTGTTGACGTCCCCGAAGCGCAGGGCGAAGGCGGCCCGCTTGACCAGGTTGCCCACCGGCACTCCGGCGCTCCCGGCGTAGGTGGTGTACTCCACCTCCCCGTCACCCTCGCCGATGCTCTGCGGGAAGTCCACCTCCTGGGCGTTGGTGCCCACGATGACGAAGTCGCCCCGGCTGAAGGTCTCCCCGAAGTACACCCCGGCCTGGTCGATCTGCAGAGGGGGACGCTCCGTCTGCGGGGGCAGGTCCTTGACGAAGAAGGCCGGCTGGCCCTCCACGGTGACGTTGTTGGCGGGGCTCACTACCGCCCCGTACCCATGGGTGTAGACCAAGCGGCGGTTCACCCAGCTGTTGCTGGGCAGGTCGTCCTCGTTGAGCTCCCGGATGGAGAACATCACCTGGGTGAGGTCGTTGAGGGCATACCGATCCACGTCCACGTCCAAGAAGCGGTAGTAGGTGCGGATCTCCTGCAGCTGCTCATAGGTGGTCTGCAAGACGGTGGGATCCCACAGGCGCACGTTGTCGATGGTGGCCTGGTTGGCGGCCAGGTCCTCGCTGGTGAGCTCCCCGGAGGCGGCGAAGGGGCGCACCTGCACCGAGGCCAGGTCGTAGGCCTGGCGGGTGAGCTGGATGTTGCGGTCGATGAAGGGGCGCTCCCGCTCCAGCTCGGCCGGCTCCACCAAGAAGCGCTGCACGGCGGCGGGGATGATGCCCCCCACCACCACCGCCGTTCCCAACCACAGGCCTCCGGCCACCGCCGGAAGCGTCCACCCCCGGAAGCGGATGTTGACCAGCAGCAGCACCGCGGCGAACAACGAGATGAGCGTCAGCAGGTTGAGGGCCGGCAGGTAGGCGTGCACGTCGGTGTAGGTGGCCCCGAAGACCGCCCCCCGCCGGGAGTAGAGCAGGTCGTAGGTGTCCAGCCGGTAGCCGATCGCCTTGAGCACCGCCAGCGCCGCCAGCAGCACCGAGAGGTGCACCTTGACGGCCGGGGTCACCCGCTGGATGTCGGGCTGCAGGCGGATGCCGCCGTTGAGGTAGTGCAGGCCCGCCACCAGCAGCGAGGTGATCACCAGCAGCTGGAAGAACCAGCCGAACAGGTCGCGGTAGAGCGGCAGGCGGAAGACGTAGAAGCCCAGGTCGTTGCCGAACAGCGGATCGACCCCGCCGAAGGACTGGGCGTTGAAAAAGAGCAGCACCTCCTCCCACCAGGCGGCGGCGCCCAGGCCGATCACCAGCGCCAGCAGGGCCGAGAGCCCCAGCCGCACCCGCCGGATGCGGGGCTCCACCCACTCCTGGAAGCGCTCCACCAGCTCCTCGTCGGCGTGGATGCCGAAGATGCCGAGGCGGGGCGAGAGGCGGTCGGCCACCACCAGGTTGACCCACAGGAACACGAAGGCCACCAGCGCTGCCGCCAGGGCGAGCAGCAGGCGGCTACCCACCAGCGTCCACCACACCGAGGTGAGGTTTACCGAGGAGAACCACAGGTAGTCGGTCCAGAAGGTGGCCACCCCCCGCAGGGTGAGCAGGCCCAGGAAGGCCAGGACGAGCAGGATGGTGAGGAGCCGCCGGCCCCCTCCCATCCGCTGGGCGCTCTCCCGGTTCAGCATGGAGCCACCCGCCTAGCTCCGGGCAGGAACCAAGGTGCAGGCGCACCCGGGGTGGGCCGGGGGCAACTGGGCCTCGCCCCGCAGCGCCTCTTCGGCCCCGATGGCTCCCGCCTCGGCGGCCGCCCGGCAGTCGGCGCAGCCCCGCCCCGACACCTGCCAGCGCAGGGCGAGAGGCCCGGGACCCAGCGCCCGCGCCAGGCCGCGGTGGTAGGCGGAGAGCGAAGCAGCCCGCACCCGGCGCTCCGACTCGTCGGTGCGCCAGCCGCGAAAGACCCTCGACACGGTGGCGGACAGCTCGCGGCTGCCCTGCCCGGTGCGGCGGCCCTCGACCAGCGCCTGCTCCAGGTTCCCCACCAGGTCGGCGGCCAGGCGCTGGGTGGGGTCGGGAAGGTCGGCGTCCTCCGGTCGGGGCCTGCCCACCGACCGCCCGCTCATCTCCCCGGCGGCGGCATGGCCGGCGGCGAAGCTCTCCTGGGCGAGGATCACCAGGTCGCCGTGCAGGCGCTCCTCCAGCGGCCCGGCGTCGGGCTCCCAGTCGCCGTCGCGGACCCGCAGGTCCTCGAGCACCACGTTCTGCTCCTCGGTGAGCTGCCGCTTGATGCTGCGAAGCACCCGGTTCTGCACGGGAAGCAGCAGCCGGTCCCGTAGGTCGAAGGGATCGAGGTCGGAGACCGGCTCGGGCGGCACCACCGGGGGCGGGGGCGGCTGTGGGGCCTCGGGGACCGGCTGGGCGGGTGGGGGGGCGGGGGGCGGGGCCTGCTCCTCGTCGCGCAGCACCGCGAAGAGCGCCTGCAGCTCGTCCTCCACCGCCTCGGCCACCGCCGCCTGGGTGCTTTGGGCGTCTGCCTGCTGCTCGGTGGGCGCCTCGACCTCAACCGGTTCCGGGGGAGGGGCGGGGACCTGGTGGACGGTGCGCAGGCGGCGCACCTCGGCGGCCATCGAGTCGGCGTCCACCGGCTCCTGCCTGGCGGGGGCGGGGACGATGCGCACCGACTCCTCGCCGGCCGTCCACTCCGAGCCCTCCTCCTCGGAGCCGAGCACCCGCACCGCCGAGTAGCTCTCCGCCATCTCGGTGGCCCGCAGCGCCTCCCGGCGGGTCTCCAGCTCGTCCATCAGCTCCCGGCGGCGAGACTCGAGGGCCCGGGCCCGCTCCTGGGCGCCCTGCGCCTCCCGGTGGGCCTTCTCGAGGATGTCGTCGTGCTGGGCGCGGGCCTCCACCAGCAGGCGCTCCCCCTCCATGCGGGCCGAGCGCAGCTCGTCCTCCGCCTCCCGGCGGGAGTTGGCCACCAGGCGGTGGGCCTCCCGCTCGGCGTTGGCGCGGATGGTGAGCGAGTCCTGCTCGCCCTGCTCCAGCAAGCGGGCCGCCTCGGCCTGGGTGCGGCGCACCAGCTCCTCGGCCGTCTCCCACGCCTCTCGCCGCAGGGCCTCCGCCTCCGACTGGGCCTGGCGGCGCAGGGCCGAGACCTCCGCCTCGGCCTCGGCGCGCCACTGGCCGGCCTCGGCGGTGGCCCGGTCCCGCATGCCCTCGGCCGCCTCCCAGGCCTGGCGCAGCACCTCGCCCACTTGCTGGGAGACCACCTGGAACTCGTCGAGCAGCTCGTCGGAGGTGCGGGCCCCCAGCTCGCGCAGCCGCCCGGCCAGCTCGCCCCGCTCGGCCTCCAGCGACTGGAGCCGCCCGATGACCTCTTCCACGAAGCGGTCCACCTGGGCGCGCTGGTAGCCCCGCAGGGCCACGGAGAACCGCCGGCCCCTCTCTTCGGGTGACAGCTGGTCGGCCATTGTCAGGTCACGATAACCAACAGGCCGGGCAAAACGAGCGGCGCCCTTACCTACCTACGAGGAGGCGGCCCGCTCCAGGGAACCCAGGAAGCGCAGGGCCTCGTCCAGGTCGGAGACCGCCACCACTTCGATCTCCCCTCCGGTGGCCCCCAGCGCCTCTTGGTAGTTGCCCTCCGGCACCAGCACGTAGTCGGCCCCCGCCGCCCGCGCCGCGAACACCTTCTGGCGCACGCCCCCCACCTCGCCCACCTCCCCGTCCAGGCGGATGGTGCCGGTGCCGGCCACCACCAGGCCGTGGGTGAGGTTGCCCTCGCTGAGCAGGTCGATCACCCCCAGGGTGTACATCATGCCCGCCGAGGGCCCCCCCACGTTGTGGGAGTCGATGGTGATGTCGAAGGGCAGCCGCACGTTGAGGTCCACCGTGTCGAGCAGGATGCCCACCATGGGGCGCCCGGGCTCCTGCACGTGCTCCACCAGGCGCACCTCCACCTGCACCCGGCGTCCGTCCCGCACCACGGTGATCGGCACCCGCTCCCCGATCTCCTGCTCGGCGACCAGGGACACGGCATCGGTGGCCAGGTTGACCGCCTCCCCGGCGATGCGGACGATGACGTCGCCCTCCTGCAGCACGGAAGCGGCCGGGGTGCCCTCCACGAAGCCCATCACCCGGGCGCCCTGCCCCTGGCACCTGGCCTGGAAGTCCAGGTGCTGCAGGGCCACGCACACCGCGAAGGTCTTCGACTCGTCCATCAGGTCGCGGTTGATGCGGCGCAGCTCCTCCTCGCTGGTGCCCGGCGGGCGGATGTTCTCCCGCTCCACCACGTCGACCCGCGGGTCCAGCCACGCCTCCAGGTACTCGTAGACGTTGACCGGCTGCAACAGCACGGTGAGGAAGTAGAGGTCACCCTGGGGGGCGAAGACCTGCACCTCGGCCTGCTCGTCGACGCTGATGAGATCGACCACCTCTTGAGTGGGCCCGGGGGAGAGGGCGTAGTAGGGCAGGCGCAGGTTCCAGGCCCACACCGCTCCGGCGCCCACCAAGAGCAGCAGGACGGCCACCGCAACCGCCCAGATGGGCCAGCCGGGAAGGACGCGCCGGCGCCGCCCCCCTGGGCCCACTTGGTCGGGTCCGGGCGGCCGGCCTTCGGCGGGTGGGGTGGGGTCGCTCAAGCAGAAAGACACTACCCCTGGTAGGAGACAATTGTTTCAGGTGAGCCGGGGCGAGTGGCGAGCCCTAGAATCGTCGCCTCATGACCTCTGCCGCAGTCCTGTCCGCCCAGGTCCTGCCCCGGCGCCGGGCGGTGACCGCGGCCCTGGTGGTGGGGTTCGCCCTGCTCACCGCCCTGAGCGCCCGCATCGTCATCCCCCTGCCCTTCACCCCGGTCCCCATCAGCGGCCAGACGCTGGTGGTGTTGCTCTCCGGTGCCACCCTGGGCATGGCCCCGGGGGCGGCCAGCCAGGCGCTGTACCTGGGGTTGGGTGCGGTGGGCCTGCCCTTCGGGGCGGGAGGGGCGTCCGGCTGGACCTGGCTGGTGGGGGCCACCGGGGGGTACCTGATCGGCTTCGTGGTCGCCGCGGCGGTGGTCGGCTACCTGGCCGAGCGGCGCGGCGACCGCCGGGTGAGCACCGCCCTCGTCACCTTCTTGGTGGGCAACCTGATCATCTACCTGCTGGGCGTCCCCTGGCTGGCGGTGGTGGCCGACCTCTCGCTGGGCGAGGCCCTCGCCCAGGGGGTGGTCCCCTTCCTGGCCGGTGACCTGCTCAAGATCGCCCTGGCCGGCCTGCTGCTCCCCGGGGCCTGGCGGCTGGTCGGCAGGGTGTGATCAGGGCCAAGCTGGCCGAGCTGGCCTCCGGCGAGCCGCTCGGCTACCTGGAAGACGAGGACCCCGCACTGCGGCGCCTGGCCGTCTCGTCGCTGGCCTCACGAACTGCAGAGCCGCAGGTGCGCCGGGCGTTGCTCCACCGGCTGCGTCACGACCCCGACGAGCAGGTGCGGGCGGAAGCGGCCGAGGTGCTGGGTTCCTGCGGCCCGGCGGCCCTGGAGGGGCTGCTGGTGGCAAGAAGCGATCCATCGGCGACGGTGGTGGAGGCGGTGGCCACCGCCCTGGGGGAAGTGGGCGACCCCCAAACGGTGCCTTGGCTGCTCGAGACCGCCACCGGCCACCCGGAGAGCCTGGTGCGGGAAGCGGCGGTGGCGGCGCTGGGAGCCATCGGCGACCCGGTCGCCCTTCCCACCTTGCTGGGCCTGGCCCGGGAGGGAAGGCCCCAGGTGCGCCGCCGGGCGGTGGTGGCCCTGACCGCCTTCGACGGCCCGGAGGTCGAGCCGGCCCTGCTGGCCGCCCGCTTGGACCGCAACCCCATGGTGCGAGAAGCCGCCGAGATGGTGGTGGGGCGAACCTGAGGTTTTAGTGGACCGTGGCGGTCAGCTCTTGCCTAAGAGTCGGGATCTAGGTCGGGCCGGCTCAGGTCCTCCCGGACCCACTCGGCGCCGCCCGGCCAGTGCTCCTTCTTCCAGATCGGTGCCCGGGCCTTGAGCTCGTCGATCAAGTAGCGGGCCCCTTCGAACGCCTCGGGACGGTGGGCGGAGGAGACGGCCACACCCACCGACGTCTCCCCCACCTCCAGGTGCCCCACCCGATGGGCCACCGCCACCCGCCGCAGGGGCCACTTGTCCCTGGCCTCCTCCACCAGCTCGGCGATCTTGCGCTCCACCACCCCCTGGTAGGCCTCGTACTCCAGATGGGTGACCCCTTCCTTGCCTGGCGAGTGGTCTCGCACCGTGCCGAGAAAGACCACCGTCGCCCCCGCCCCTGGGTCGGCGACCGCCTCCGCTAAAGCTCCCGCGCCGATGGGACGAGGCGATACCTCGATCTGGTCCCCCAAAACTACCGGTGGGTGCTCCATACAATGACTCCGATGGATCAGCCTACCCACGAGAATCGGGAAGACCCGGTGAGGGTGGGCCCATCTCCCCCCTTCCCCGTACGGCCGACCGGCCCTCCGCCCGGCGGGCAGCGCTCTCAGAAGCGGCGCAGCTGGGCCACCGTGCTGGTGCCCTTCGCCTCCGGGCTGCTGGGGGTGGCGCTGGGGATCGGGGCGCTGTTCGCCGCCGACGTGCTGCCCGCCCCGCCGCCGGTCACCGTCGTGCGCCCCGAGGTGACCCGGACCGAGGTGGTGCGCACCGAGCCGGGCTTTCGCACCGCCACCCAGATCGCCCAGCAGGTCATCCCCTCCATCGTGGAGGTTCGGCTCGTCTCCCCCGGCGGAGGGGAGGAAGACGACATCCTCAACAACCAGGCCATCGCCGGCTCCGGCTCGGGGGTGGTCTTTCGGGCGGACGGCTACGTGGTCACCAACCAGCACGTGGTGGGGGCCCTCGACGACGCCCGCCTGCAGGTCATCTTCGCCGATGGGCGCATCTATCCCGCCGAGGCGGTGGGCACCGACCCGCACACCGACCTGGCCGTGCTGCAGATCCCGGCCTCCGACCTGAGCACGCTCGAGCCAGGCTCCACCGAGACCTCCCGCATCGGCGATCCCGCCATCGCAGTGGGCAACCCGCTGGGCTTGGAGGGCGGTCCCTCGCTGACGGTGGGGGTCATCTCCGCCTTCGCCCGCACACTGCGCACGCCCCAGGGGAACCTCTTCGGCATGATCCAGACCGATGCTCCCATCACCAGGGGCTCCAGTGGGGGAGCGCTGGTGGACCCGGACGGGCGACTGCTGGGGATCACCACCGCCATCGGCGTCACCGACGTGGGCGCCGAGGGACTGGGCTTCGCCGTCCCGGTGGAGGTGGTGGAAGAGGTGGTGCAGGACCTGATCGAAAACGGCAAGGTCGAGCATGCCTTCCTGGGGATGCAGGGCGTCACCGCCTTCCAGGACTCCGACGACGGCGCCCAGGTGCCCGCCGGGGCGGAGGTCGTCGAGTTCCTGCCCGGCTCGGCCCTCCAGCAGGCCGGCGCCCGGGCCGGCGACGTGATCGTCGCCCTGGAGGGACAGCGGATCGAGACCATGGACGAGCTGGTGGTGGAGCTCCGCCACTACCGGGCCGGGGAGGAGGTGGGCCTCCAGCTGCAGCGCCGGGACGAGCTGCTGACCATCGACGTGGTGCTCGACCGCCGCCCGGAGGACCTATGAGCGACGACCTCTTCGCCCGGCTGCTCGACCTGTTCAACTCTCCGGGGCCGGTCAACTGGAAGCTGGCCGCCGAGGTGGGAAGGGGCCTGGCCGGCGAGCAGGAGCCCATCGACCCTCTGCTGGCCGACGAGTACCGGGAGCTGGTCCGCATCGCCCAGCTTCACGTGGAGGAGGCCTCCGGACTGGACCTCGGCTCGGCGCCCCCGGCCAGCCCGGTGGACCGGGTGAGCTGGGTGGAGGCCAACCTGCGCAGCTTCCGCTACCTGGCCGAACCCCTGGCCGAGAAGCTCTCGGCCGGATCGCATGCGGCGGCCGGGCCGCTCGACGCCATGCTCCAGCCGCTGGCCCCGGCGCTTTTAGGCCTGCAGATGGGGGCCATGGTGGGCTTCCTCAGCCATCGGGTGCTGGGCCAGTTCGATGTGGGCCTGCCGGCCGTCGAGCAGCGCAACCTGTACCTGGTGGTCCCCAACGTGGAGGCCTTCGCCCGCGACTACCAGCTGGACGCCCGGCAGGTGCGCCTCTGGGTGGCCCTGCACGAGGTGACCCACCAGGCCGAGTTCGCCCAGGGCTGGGTGAGGCCCCACTTCCTGCAGCTCATCGAGGAGTACGTGGGCGGCCTGGAGCTGGACCCCAACACCCTCAGCGAGCGGATGCAGACGCTGTCTGACCCTCAGGACCTCGACCGCCTCCTTCGTGACCCGGCCGGCATCGCCGGATTCCTGTCGGGTCCCGGCCAGCGCCGGGCGCTGGAGACCCTGCAGGCCTTCATGGCGGTGATGGAGGGCTACGGCGAGTTCGTGATGGACCGGGCCGCCCCCCGGCTGCTGCCCGACATGCCGAGGATGCGGGAGGCCATGCACCGGCGGCGGGCGGAGCCCTCGCAGGGGGAGCAGATCCTGCAGCGGCTGCTGGGCCTGGAGCTGAAGCGCCAGCAGTACCAGCTGGGGGCCCGCTTCTGCGAGGAGGTCGAGCGGCGCTGGGGCGGGCAGGCGCTCGCCCGCCTCTGGGAGGGCCCCGAGAACCTACCCAGCCTGGCCGAGCTGGAGGACCCACTCGGCTGGGCGGCCCGGGTGCTGGTGGAGTAGTGCCCCCCACCCCGACCCTCCCCCGCAAGCGGGGGAGGGAGAAATGGGGCTTACTCGACCTGGTTGGGCATAACTCTGCCCCCGATCCTTCCCCCGCAAGCGGGGGAAGGGAGAAAGAGTCAGGAAAGGGTGAAGCGGTACCCCACGCCTCGCAGGGTCTCGATCCTGGGGCCGCCGGGCACTGCCTCCAGGCGGCGGCGCAGCCGGCGGACGTGCTGGTCGAGCGTCCGGGTGTCCCCCACATAGTCGAAGCCCCACACCCGATCGATGAGCTGGTCGCGGCTCACCACCCGCTCGGGCCGCTCCATGAGCGCCTGCAGCAGGGCGAGCTCCTTGCGCGGGAGCACCTCCGCTCGGCCCTCCACCCGCAGCTCGTGGCGCCCCAGGTCGAGCACCACCTCCCCCACCGCCAGCACCTCCGGCTCGTCCGAGGTTGCGGCGGCCCGGCGCACGGTGGCGCGGATCCTGGCCACCAGCTCCCGGACCGAGTAGGGCTTGGTGAGGTAGTCGTCGGCTCCCAGCTCCAGGGCGGCCACCACATCGGCCTCGGCGTTCTTGGCGCTCACCACGATGACGGGGACCGCCGACTCCTGGCGAATGCGGCGCAGCACGTCGAGGCCGTTGACCTGCGGCAGCATCAGGTCGAGCAGCACCAGGTCCGGCCGCCACTCCCGGAAGAGGCGCAGGGCCTGGCGCCCAT
>JALYHC010000247.1 GCA_030776765.1 Actinomycetota bacterium
GCCGGGAACAGAGCAGGCGGCCCCCTTTGGCGGGGGTCGCCTGTTTTTCTCTCCCTGCTCCTCCTCTGTGGGGGAGCAAGCCGTTGCGGCCACCCGGACCTACGCCTAGCGCTCCTCCAGCCACTCCAGGGCCCGGTCGATGAGGAGCTGGCCCCCGGCGCCGTCGGGCACCTCCACCTTCACGTCGGGCTCAATGCCCACCCCCTCGAAGCTGGTGTGGTTTGAGGTGAACCAGCGAGCGACGGTGAGCTTGAGCACCGCCTGGTTGGCGAGGGCGAAGTCCTGCTGGACCGTCCCCTTCCCGAAGGTCCGCTCCCCGATGATGGTGGCTCTCCCGCTCTCCTGCAGCGCCCCGGCCACGATCTCCGAGGCCGAGGCGCTCGCTCGGTTCACTAGCACCACCACCTCGATCGCCGGGTCGGTCGCCAGTCCCCCCGGCACCACCTCTGCCCGGTCCACCTCCCCGCCCGGCGACTCCTGAATGACCACGGTACCTTCGGCCTGGAACTCGCTGGTGATCTGGATGGCAGGCCCGAGGAAGCCGCCCGGGTTGTCCTGCAGGTCGAAGATGATCTGCCGGGCGCCGGAGGCGAGCAGCTCCTCCAGCCCCTGGTGGAACTCCTCGGGGCTGTTGGACGTGAAGCTGGTGAGGTGGATGTAGCCCACCTCCGGTTCCAGCATGCGGGCCTCCACCAAAGGAAGCTCGATCTTCTCCCTGGTGATGGTCACCTCGAGGTGCTGCTCTCCCCGCAGGATGCCGAGCGTCACCTGGGAGCCGGCCGGCCCTCGCACCCGCGAGATCAGCTCGTCCACCGTCCAGCCTTGCACCGGCCGCCCCTCCACCGCGGTGACCACGTCGCCGGCCTGCAGGCCCGCCTCCTCGGCGGGGCTTCCCTCGATCGGCTTGACGACCAGCATGCGGCAGGTGTCGGACAGCACCGTGCAGGCGGAGCGCTCCTGAGGATCGGTGCGGTCGGTGGCACGGACGAAGGCCCCGATCCCTTCGATCTCGCCGGAAAGGTCCTCTCGAAGGAGCTGGAACAGCTCCGGCGGCAGGTAGCGGCTGTGGGTGTCGTCGAGGCCGTACTCCACCATGCCCTGCACCGCCGCCTCCACCAGCTCGGCCTCCTGAGAGGAGGGCCGGCCGGCGGCGGCGGCGTAGGACTGGCAGAACGGGGCGAATCGCCGGGAGGGAACCGCGCAAGTGACCTGGGCCACCGGAGGGTCTGCTTGCTCGCCCTCCAAGCTGTGCTCCCTGCGGTACTCGCCCAACCCGCGGGCCGCCCCTCGGGCCAGCCGAGCGTCGTCCACCGGATCGACGTACTCGCCCTTCAGGAGCTGATACGCCTCGCACAGCAGGGCGAACTCATCGGGCGGCGCCTGGCAGTCGCTGATCTCGACCTGGGGAGAGGGCGGAGTGCTGCTGGTGGCCGAGGGAGGCGGGGAGGTGGAGCGGGTAGTGGAGGGAAGGTCTATGGAGGGAACGGTGGTGGAGATGGGTGCCTGGCCGACGGTGGACGTCTCGTTCTGGCAGGCCGCGGCGAGGAGCAGGACCACCATGGCGAGCGCCCGCCGAGCCTGCATCACACCTCCTACCCCCCTTGCAGCAACCTGAGGTTGGAAATTCCCTCTCGAGAATTAAACCCCACTGCCGGCGCTATCCATTTGGCCAGCCGAGGAACAGCTACGCCTGGGCCGGGAACCGACGACGGACCTCCGAGGCCTGCAACCTCCTTCGGTACTCGTGCTCCAGCAGGCCCCACACAGAGTGGTCCAGCCAGGCACCTCGCACCCGGATCTCCTCCCGCAACAGCCCTTCTCGGGTGAACCCCAGCTTCTCGGCCACCCGCTCGCTGCCGCGGTTGCCCTCGGCGATACGCAGCACCGCCCGGTGCATGCGCAGTTCCTCGAAGATCACCTGGAGCGCCGCCTTCGAGGCCTCCGTGGCTACGTTTTGGCCAGTCTCGTCGGAGCGGACCCAGTAGCCGATCTCGGCGCTGCGGTAGGAATGGGACACGTACCACACCGAGACGTTGCCGATGTGGCGGTCGGGCTCGCTGGTCCGTCGAACGGCGAAGTCGAAGGCCCGTCCTTCCTGCCACGACCGCATGCTGTCCCTCACGAAGCCGGCCGCGTCGGTGCGCCCGTACCCCATGTGCGCCCATGGCAGCCATTGATGCAGCTCGGGGAGCGACGACAGGACGGCCTCGAGCAAGGGATCCACGTCCCTGCGCCGAAAGGGCCGGAGCAGGAACCGCTCGGAGAACCGCGGCTGTGGCGAGGGTGTCCGCTCCATGAGCTCCAGCCTATCCCCCTCCCGCCGAGTCGTTCGGCCCCGTCGACCTCCGGGACTCGTCGTAGGATGCGCCGGTGAGGGACGTCTGGCAGCGGCTCGCCCGGCTTCCCTCGCGGCTGCCCGAGTCGGCGCTGCCCCCGGTCGCCGCGGTGCTGGTTCCTTTGTACGAGGACCACGGCGGTCAGGTGCGGGTGGTGCTCATCAAGCGGCCCGACCACATGCCCACCCATGCCGGGCAGTTGGCCTTCCCGGGCGGGATGGCGGCTCCCACCGACGCCGACGTGGTGGCCACCGCACTACGAGAGGCGTGGGAAGAGGTGGGCATCGAGCCGGGCGCCGTCGAGGTGCTGGGCTTTCTCGACCCGGTACCCACTGCCTCGGCGTCTCTGGTCGTCGTGCCGGTGGTAGGAAGGCTGCCTTCTCGCCCCGACATCACTCCCGACCCGGGTGAGGTCGAGCTGGTCCTCGAGCCTCTCCTGGAGGAGTTCCTGCACGACTCCAGGTGGAGGTGGGAGGCGTGGGGTGAGCTGCAGGTCTGGTTCTTCGAGGTCGACGAGGAGGTGCTGTGGGGGGCCACCGCACGGATGATGCGTCAGCTGGTGGCGTTCCTCGTTCCGTCATCTCCCTCGTAGGCCTCTCGCCGGGTCTCAGGTACCGGCGGCAGAGCGAGGAGCGAAACGGGCGGCCAGCCAGGTGGTGACGGGCACGGCGGCCACCAGGCCGATGCTGCCCACCAGCGTGCGCAGGATCTCGGTGGCCACCAGCTCGCTGTTGGCGATGGTTCCCAGCGATTGGCCGGTGAGCACGAACAGCACCAGCAGGGGCATGGAGGCTCCGGCGTAGGCGAGCACCAGGGTGTTGACGGTGGAAGCGATGTGGTCACGACCGATCCGCAGGCCGGCCCGGAACAGGTCCCTGCTTCGCATCGCCGGGGCTGCCGCCCGCAGCTCCCACACCGCGGAGGCTTGGGTGACCGTCACGTCGTCGATCGCCCCCAGGGCGCCCAGCACGATGCCTCCCAGGACCAAGCCACCGATGTCGAGCTGACCCGGTGCCAGGGTGAGGAAGAGAGCCTCTTCAGTGGCGAAGCCGGAGATGCGGGCCAGGTCCACCACCAGGGCCGACAGCACGGCGGTGAGAGCCAGGCTGGCCAGGGTGCCGAGCAGGGCCACCGTGGTCTTCTGGGTGAAGCCGTGGGCGAGGTAGAGGGCCAGGTAGGCGATGGCCGCTGCTCCCAGGATGGCGACCAGCAGTGGAGGCCGCCCACTGAGGATGGCCGGGAGCACGAAGCCCAAGAGCACCACGATGCTGGCCACCAGCCCCACCAGCGCGGCCAGCCCGCGCAGCCTGCCAAGGGCCACCACCGCCAGGGCGAAGACCAGGGCCAGCCAGGCGAGGGTGGGCCGGCGCTGGCGGTCCACGAAGTAGTACTGGAAGTCGGAAGCCGCGGCGGGCTGGTAGGCGAGCACCACCACCTCGCCCTGCTGGAAGACAGGCGTGCTCCCCGACTCCGGGAACTCCTCGAGCACCAGCTCTCCCCGGTCCGGTCCCTCCACCAGTCGGAAGCCCACCTGGGTGCAGTCAACCGAGGCGGCTCCCTCGCAGCTACCCGACCGCACCTCCTCCACCTGGGCGTCGAAGAGGGTGCTGGGGACCGTCAGGAAGCCCAAGTCGACGTCGGGGGGAGCGGAGGGTCGCAGGACAATCATGCCACCTATGGTCACCAGCGCGAGGGCGACGGCCAGCACCGCCGGTACCCGGCCTGAGCGGTGCTCGTCCTCCACCAGCCGCTCCAGGCTGGAGGGCTGGCCGGGCTCCATCTCCTCCTCGAGGTCCCACCAGCTCTGCCCGGCCATGATTCGAGAAGGTAGCGCACGGCTAGGCGTCCTCCCAGCAAGGTGCCGGGCAGCGCCCCCAGCAGCACCGCAACGACACTGGTGAGGGTGCCGGCGAAGGGCATCGGGTCTGCGACGGTAGGCAGGGCAGTGATAGACTGACCATGTGAAGCGAGTGACGTGGTGGCGGGCCCCGACGAGCTGAGGCCTTGCCGCCGCGCGACAGAAAAGCCGTGACGCCGGAGGGCCCAGCCCCCGGCGTTTTTCAGTTCTAGGGAAAGGCGGAGGAGAAGCCAGTGGAACGCAAGACGGTCTTTTCGGGTATCCAGCCCACCGGAGAGATCCACATCGGCAACTACTTGGGAGCCTGGCGGAACATCCCCAGGCTCCAGGACCACCACGATGTGATTGCCTGCGTGGTCGACCTGCACGCCCTGACGGTTCCCCGTGACCCCGCCCGCCTCCACGAGGACCGGCTGACGACGGCCAAGACGCTGCTGGCGGTGGGGATCGACCCGCACCGCTCCTTGCTTTACTACCAGAGCCAGGTGCCGCAGCACGTCGAGCTGTCCTGGATCCTGGGGACTCTCACCCAGCTCGGGGTGCTGAACCGGATGACCCAGTTCAAGGAGAAGGCGAACCGGGCCGGTGCCAACCTGGGCCTGTACGCCTACCCGGTCCTGATGGCGGCCGACATCCTGGTGCAGCGCGCCCACCTGGTGCCGGTCGGAGAGGACCAGACCCAGCACCTGGAGCTGAGCCGCGACCTGGCCGAGCGGTTCAACAGCCGCTTCGGCGACGAGTTCCCGGTCCCGGAAGCCCTCATCCCCGAGGTGGGGGCCCGCATCATGTCGCTCAAGGACCCCACTTCCAAGATGGAGAAGTCGGACCCCGACGCCGACAGTCGCATCCTCATCACCGATCCCCCGCACCACATCGCCCGGAAGCTGCGCACGGCGGTGACCGACTCCGGCCATGAGGTGCGCTACGACCGGGAGGAGAAAGCCGGCATTGCCAACCTGCTGGAGATCCTCTCGCTGTTCACGGAGCGCCCCATAGAGGACTTGGAGGAGGAGTATCACGACGCCCCCTATGCCAAGTTCAAGGAGGTGGTGGCGGAGGCGGTGATCGATGGGCTCTCGCCGGTCCGAGCCTCCTACCGGGAGCTGGACGACGACGAGGTGGCCCGGCTGATGGACAAGGGGGCGCTCGACGCTCGGAGCCAGGCGGAGCGGCTCATGGCCTCCGTGCGCTCGAAGGTGGGCCTGGGACCGCCCCCTCCCGGCCTCGCTTCGCTCGTCTTCCCTCCCCCGCAAGCGGGGGAGGGAAGAGAGCGGTAAGCGGAAGGGAGCAAAGCCCACCCTACAATCGGCTCCATCATGGAGATCGACATCGGCATGGGAAGACCGGTCCGGCAGGGGTTCGGCCTGGACGACGTCACCATCGTTCCCACCCGCCGGACCCGCGACCCCGACGACGTCGACATCTCCTGGCAGCTCGACGCCTTCCGCTTCGAGCTTCCCATGATGGGTTCGGCCATGGACTCGGCCATCAGTCCTCAGACCGCCGTCGAGGTGGGCCGGCTGGGCGGCCTGGCGGTGCTCAACCTGGAAGGCCTGTGGACCCGCTATGCGGAGCCGGTCCCCCTCTACGAGGAGATCGCCTCACTCCCCATCGACAAGGCCACCCGCCGAATCCAGGAGATCTACCAGGAACCGGTCAAACCCGAGCTGATCGGTGAGCGCATCCGGCAGCTCAAGGAATCGGGATTGACCACCGCCGCCAGCCTGACCCCCCAGCGCGTGCAGCGCTACGCAGACGAGGTCCTGCAAGCCGGCCTGGACATCCTGGTGGTGCAGGGGACGGTGGTGTCGGCCGAGCACGTCTCCTCCCGCCAGCAGACCCTCGACCTCAAGCAGTTCATCGCCAACTTCGAGCTTCCCGTAGTGGTAGGCGGCTGTGCCTCCTACTCGACGGCTTTGCACCTGATGCGCACCGGGGCGATGGGTGTCCTGGTAGGGGTGGGACCGGGAGCCGCCTGCACCACTCGGGCGGTGCTGGGAGTGGGCGTGCCACAGGCCACCGCCATCGCCGACGCGGCAGCGGCCCGTATGCAGCATCTGGACGAGTCGGGACGCTACGTGCAGGTCATCGCCGATGGAGGGATGCGCACCGGGGGGGACGTGGCCAAGGCGATCGCCTGCGGCGCCGACGCGGTGATGATCGGCTCCCCACTGGCGGCCGCCACCGAGGCACCGGGAGGCGGGTTCCACTGGGGCATGGCCACCTCTCACCCCGACCTCCCCCGGGGGACGCGGGTGGAGGTGGGCGTCCTGGGGAGCCTGCAGGAGATCCTGGTGGGCCCGGCCCACGAAGATGATGGACGGCGGAACCTCTTCGGTGCGCTTCGAGTGGCCATGGCTACCACCGGTTACGAGAACCTGAAGGAGTTCCAGAAGGCGGAGCTGATGCTGGCGCCCTCGGTGCAGACGGAGGGCAAGGCGCTGCAGCGCTCGCAGCTGCCGGGAATGGCCTAGGGCATGAAGGAGGGCACCCTCCCTACCTCTTCCCGTAGGGAGGGGGAGTCGACCGTGTTGGTGGTCGACCTGGGTGCCCAGTATGCCCAGCTCATCGCCCGCCGCATTCGCGAGGCGCACGTCTTCTCGGAGATCGTTCCCCGCCAGATCAGCGCTGGCGAGGTGCGGGACCGGCGCCCGCTCGGGATCGTGCTCTCCGGCGGGCCGGCTTCCGTCTATGCGGAGGATGCCTACCAGCTCGACCGGGAGATCCTCTCGCTGGGGATCCCCGTCCTCGGGATCTGCTACGGCCACCAGTTCCTGGCCCATGCCCTGGGCGGGAGGGTGGCCCGCACCGGCATGGCCGAGTACGGCAGTGCGCCGCTGCGCGTGCTGAGGCCTTCGAAGCTGTTTGCCCGGTCTCCCGAGCGCCACGACGTCTGGATGAGCCACGGCGACTCGGTCACCGACTCGCCCCCCGGCTTCCAGGTGTCGGCCGCCACCCCAGCTTCGCCGGTGGCGGCCATGGAGGACCCGGGCCGCGACCTGTACGGTGTCCAGTTCCATCCGGAGGTCAGCCACACGCCGGGGGGACGAGAGGTACTCGAGCGCTTTCTCTACGACGTGTGCCGGGCTGAGCCCACCTGGACGCGGTCGTCGATCGTGGAGCAGGCCGTGCAAGCGGTGCGGGAGCAGGTGGGCGAAGGCCGGGTGCTCTGCGCGCTCTCCGGTGGAGTCGATTCGGCGGTGGCCGCCGCGCTGGTGCACCGGGCGGTGGGGGACCAGCTCACCTGCGTGTTCATCGACCATGGACTGCTGCGGGCGGGCGAGGCCGAGCAGGTGGAGGAGACCTTCCGCCGGGCTTTTCACATCGACCTGGTTCATCTCCAAGAGGGGGACCGGTTCCTGAAGGCGCTGGCGGGCATCGCCGACCCCGAGGGGAAGCGCCGGGTGATCGGCGAGACCTTCATCCGCATCTTCGAGGAGGTGGCCGCCGGCCTCTCTCACGTCCGCTTCCTGGTGCAGGGCACCCTCTATCCGGACGTCATCGAGTCGGGGAGCCGGGACGCGGCAAGGATCAAGAGCCACCACAACGTGGGGGGGCTCCCCAAGGACATGCATCTGGAGCTGGTGGAGCCGCTGCGTGACCTGTTCAAGGACGAGGTGCGGGCCGTCGGCGAGGAGTTGGGCCTCCCCCAGGAGCTGGTCTGGCGCCAGCCGTTCCCGGGCCCCGGCTTGGCGGTGAGGATCATCGGCGAGGTGACTCGAGAGCGCCTCGAGCTGCTGCGAGCGGCCGACGCCATCATCGGGGAGGAGGTCCGCCGGGTCGGCCTGGACCGCCGGCTCTGGCAGGCGTTCGGGATCCTTCCCGCCATACGCACCGTGGGGGTGCAAGGCGACGAGCGCACCTATGCCCATCCTCTGGTGGTGCGGGCCGTTACCAGCGAGGACGGCATGACCGCCGACTGGGCTCGGCTGCCGTACGAGGTGCTGGAGCGGATCTCGGTCCGAATGATGAACGAGGTGCCGGGCATCAACCGGGTGGCCTACGACATCTCCTCGAAGCCCCCAGCCACGATCGAGTGGGAGTGACTCAAGCAGGCCTCGTTTCCGGACGATAAGGGATTCTCCGGACTCTCTGAGGTGTGCTTTGTGGGATGACGACGCCGAGTTGCGGGCCCTCTTCCATGACGAGGTGAGTGAGCGGACCCACCGCCTCGTCGAGGGCGGCCGGGCCATGACCACCGGCCCACTCGACGCCGAGCGGCTCGTCTCCCTGGTGCGGGACGCGCATACCGTCAAGGGCTCCTCCGGAGTGATGGGCTTCGGTGCGCTGGCCCGGGGGGCCGAAGCACTGGAAGAGGTCTGGAAGGGCCTCCACGAGGGGGCCATCACATCGGTGCCCGAGCTGGGGGAGGCTCTGGCGCGGGTCGCCGCCTCGCTAAAGGAGGCCTCCGACAGTCA
This sequence comes from Actinomycetota bacterium, assembly GCA_030776765.1. Taxonomy (GTDB): domain Bacteria; phylum Actinomycetota; class Acidimicrobiia; order Spongiisociales; family JALYHC01; genus JALYHC01. The sequence goes on from JALYHC010000247.1 coordinate 8,613, forward strand.
TCAGACTGAGGGGACCCCCGAGCTGACCGACGCTGTCGAGGACCTGAGAGCCCTCTTGGCCTCGGCGTCGGGCCAGCGAGCTTGGCGAGAGACCGGGCAAGAGGCGGTGCCCCGGCCGGTCGCCCCGGTGCCTCCCAGTCCCTCTTCCGATCGCGCCCCTCCCCAAAGCGCTTCGCACTCTCCAGATCTGGGAGGTCTCCTGTCGACTCTCCAGGCAGAGGTGGTCGAGGAGGCGGCCAGCATCGAGAGCACCAGGCTGTACCGGCTCATCAACCGGTCGGCTGAGGTGGGAGTGGACGCCCGTGCATTGCGAGAGACCGTCAGTGCCCTGAGGATGGCGGCGGCCAGCAGCCCACGGGAAGTTGCTTCGCTGGCATTTCGCTGGGAGCAGGCGGTGGAGGCTCTCGAGCAGACCGTGGAGGACCTCCAGCGACAGGCGATGGCCCTGGCCGCCACGCCGCTCAGTGAGATCACCGACGCCTTTCCCCGCTTGCTCCGTTACCTGGCTCGCAAGACGGACAAGCATGTTCGGCTGACGCTTGTCGGCGATGAGGTGGAGGCGGACCGGCAGGTATTGGAGCGCCTCGCCGAGCCCCTGCGTCACCTGGTAGTGAACGCCATCGAGCACGGCATCGAGGCTCCCGGCGAGCGGGAGAAGGCCCGCAAGCCGTCCACGGGAGAGGTCTCCGTGCGAGCCAAGGTGTTGGAGGGCAGGCTGTCCATCGTCGTCGAAGACGACGGGCGAGGCGTGGATTGGGCTCTCGTGGAGGATCGGGGCAAAGGGCGCGGGCTGCTGGACCAGGATTCGCGGCCTTCCGAGGAGGAGCTCTCGTCGCTGCTCTTCCGAGAGGGGTTCTCCACCAGCCTGGCGAAAACCGAGTTCAGCGGTGACGGGACGGGGCTGGCGCGCTTGGCCGAGGCTGTCGAGGCGCTGAACGGCGGACTCCACCTGCGATCCTTCCCCGGTCGCGGCACCCGCCTCGAGCTGACCGTGCCGGCTTGGTGGGCGCTGCAGGACGCTCTATTGGTACGGGCCGGTGGGCACCAGTGGGGGATTCCCGCGCCGGCGGTGGCCGAGGCCTTCCCTCTCTCACTGGCCGACATCCGCCCCGGTG
>JALYHC010000248.1 GCA_030776765.1 Actinomycetota bacterium
CGAACCGGCCGCCGAGGGCAGCAGTTGCGCCACTCCCACCGTGGAGGCGTGGGCGCGATGAGCGGACCCGAAGGCGTCCAGCACGAAATACTGGGCCAGGGCGGCCAGGGCCTCGACCAATTGAGGATCGTTGCGGGTCTCCCCGCTCTCGAAACGGGTGTTCTCGAGCATCAGCACGTCTCCCGGGGCGGCCTCCGCCACACCAGCCGCCACCTCGGGCCCTACCACTGCATCGAGCTTGCGGACCGCCCAACCCGCCAGCGCGGCCAGCCTCTCGGCGACGGGGTCCATCCGCAGGCTGGGCTCGGGGCCCTTCGGGCGCCCCAGGTGGCTGCACAGCACCACCACCGCCCCAGCCTCCCGCAGCCCTTCGATGGCCGGCAAGCTGGCCCGGATGCGGAAGTCGTCGGCCACCTTGCCCTCCTCCAGAGGGACGTTGAGGTCGGCCCGCAGCAGCACGGGTCGCTCGGCCACCGGCAGGTCGCCCGGCGTCAGCAAGGCCGGCATGTGGCCCCTCGACCGGGGACGGAATCGAGGGCCGGCTCGCCGGCCGGGTGAGCGCCAGCCTCCCTCATGTCAGCCGGCTCAGGACCTCTCCAAGGCGGATCGGATCGTGCTGGGGCCATTCGGCGGCCCGGTCGACCAGGTCGGCCACGATCACCTCGGCGGGTACTTCCCCGGGATGCACGCGTACCAGCTGCAGGGGCCAGGGAGCTTGGACCTCCCCGCCGTTGGCCACCACCGCGTCCGGAACCCTCAGCCCGCTCATCCCCAGCAGCGCCTCCAGGTGGGCCGGGCCGTCCATCTCCAGCGTCTCCCCATCCTGGGTGATGAGGTTGCAGACGTAGACGAGCGGGGCCGCCGAAGCCCCGATGGCCTCGACGATCCCCGGGACGATCAGCGCCGAGAGCACTGAGGTGTAGAGGCTGCCGGGGGCGACGACGAGCTGGTCGGCGGCGGCGATGGCCTCGAGCGCCTCCGGGTTGGCCGGCTCGTCGACCGGGACCAGGGAGAGCTTGCTCACCTCGCCGCGCGCCCTGGTGATCGATTCCTGGCCCTCCACCAGCTGGCCGTCGATCACCGCCTGCAGGTGCAGCGAGCGCCGGGCGACCGGGATCACCCGGCCCAGCGAGCGCAAGTGGCTGGCCGCCGCCCGCAGGGCTGCCTCGAAGTCCCCCAGGACTTCGGTCAGGGCCGCCAGCATCAGATTGCCCAGGGAGTGCCCCGCCACGTCGCCCTCCTCGAAGCGGTAGGCGAAGAGCTCCCGCCACAGGGTGGGCTCGGGGCTCAAGGCGAGCAGGCAGCGGCGCAGGTCGCCCGGGGGAGGTATCTCCAGCACCGAGGTGAGCCGCCCCGAGGAGCCCCCGTCGTCGGCCACCGTCACCACCGCGGCGATCTCGCCGGCGTAGCGCAAAACGCCCTCCAGGAGCTGAGCCAGGCCGTGGCCTCCCCCGATCGCCACCACCTTGGGCCCGCTCCATCCCAGCTCGAGCGGGCTGAGCTCCGCCTCCACCTCCAGGTCCGATTCCACCCGGGACACGCTCACTTGCCTGTATCGCGGTGACGCACGGTGGCGGAGACTTCCTGCTGCTCCAGCCAGCGGGCCAGCTCCTCGGCGATGGCCACTGAACGGTGCCGCCCTCCCGTACAGCCGATGGCGATGCTCAAGTAGGCCTTCCCCTCCTTCTCGAAGCGGGGGATGAGGAACGCCAGCAGCTCCTCGACCTGACGCATGAACTGGCGGGCGTCCTCGTTGGCGAAGACGTAGTCGGCCACCTGGTGATCGCGGCCGGTAAAGGGTCGCAGCTCTTCCTCCCAATGGGGATTGGGGAGGAAGCGCACGTCGAAGAGCAGGTCCACGTCTCGGGGGGCGCCGTGCTTGAAGCCGAACGAGGCGATGGAGACTCGCATCGGCCGGGGGGGGCGATCCCCCGGGAAGGCCTCCAGGAGGACGTCCCGCAGCTCATGGACGTTGAGGTCGCTGGTGTCCACCACCACGTCCGCTTCTCCTCGCAGCGGCTCGAGCAGCTTGCGCTCGGCGGCGATGGACTCAGCCAGGGTGTCACCCGGTACCGGGTGTGGGCGGCGGTTCTCCTCGTAGCGCTGGTGGAGGGCCTCGTCATCGGCGTCCAGGAAGAGCAGGGTGGTGGGGACGCCCTGGCCGTCCAGCCATAGGATGGCGCCGTCGAGATCGCTCTTGAAGGAGGCACCGCCGCGGGCGTCCACCACCACCGCCAGGCGCTCGCGCGATCGCTCCGCCATGTCGCTCGGCTCGACCACCTGCTCGATGAGGCGGGCGGGGAGGTTGTCCACCACGAAGTAGCCCACGTCCTCCAGCACGTCGGCGGCCGCCGATTTGCCGGCGCCCGACATGCCGGTCACCACCACGACGTGGGGGCGATCAGGCATCAGGGGCCGCCTCGCAGTCTCGTGTAGAGGTCCTCGGCCACCCGCTCGGGCAGCGTCCGGCGCAGGTCCTCCAGGTCAGCACCCCGCAGGCGCTTCAAGGAGCCGAACCTGCGCAGCAGCTCCCGCTTGCGGGCCGGGCCGATCCCGGGTACCTGGTCGAGCAGCGAGTCGACCATGCGCTTGCCCCGCAGGCGCCGGTGGTAGTCGAGGGCGAAGCGGTGCGCCTCGTCGCGAACGCGCTGCAGCAGGTAGAGCGCCTCTTCGTCGCGGGCGATGCGGAGCGGCTCCGGCTTCCCCGGCAAGTACACCTCCTCCATGCGCTTGGCCAGCCCCACCACCGGGACCTCCAGGTCGAGCTGCTCGAGCACCTTGACGGCCCGGGCCAGCTGGCCCGCCCCTCCGTCCACCAGGATCAGCGAAGGCGGGTAAGAGAAGCGACCCCGCTCCTCCACCGGCAGGTCTCGCTCCAGGAGGTAGGCGGTGAAGCGCCGGCGCAGCACCTCCTCCATGGCCATGAAGTCGTCCTGGCCGGTCACGCCCCGTAGCCTGAACCGGCGGTAGTCGGAGCGGCGCGGTAGCCCATCCTCCAGCACCACCATCGAGCCGGCGGTGTCGGTGCCCTGGATGGTGGAGATGTCGAAGGCCTCGATACGCAGCGGGGCATCGGGCAGCCCCAGCACCTCCTGCAGACTGCGCAGGGCCTGTGCCCGGGCATTGTGGTCGGACTGCCGGCGGAGGCGGTGGCGCACGAACTGCTCTTCGGCATTGGCCCGGGCGGTCTCCAGGAGCCGGCGCTTGGTACCACGCTGGGGAACCCGCAGCGAGACACCGGCGCCCCGTCGCTCGCGCAGCCAGGCCTGCCAGACCTCTGGCTCTGGTGGTAGCTCCTGCACGAGCACCGCAGGGGGTGGCACCTCGTCCCCGTACAGCTCCCGCAGCACGTGGGCGGTCAGCTCCGACGTGGACACCTCCTCCACCTTGTCGACCATGGTCCCGGCCCGCCCTACCACTCGCCCGTGGCGCACCTTCAACACCTGTACTGCCGCCTCCAGCTCGTCCTCCTCCAGGGCGATGAGGTCGAAGCTGTCGGCGCGGGTGCTCACCACCTCCTGGCGGGCACTGGCCTTCTCCACCGCCGCCAAGCGGTCGCGCAGACGGGCAGCCTGTTCGAACTCCAGTGCGGCGGCCGCCTCCTGCATCTCCTCGGTGAGGCGGCGCACCACCGGATCGGTGTGCCCCACCAGGAAGTCGGCCAGGCCGTCGACCAGCTCGCCGTACTGTTCGTGGCTCACGTCCTCGATGCAGGGCCCCGAGCAGCGCTCGATGTGGTAGAGCAGGCAGGGCCGCCCCATCGCCTGATGGCGCTCGAACTTGCTGTTGGAGCAGGTGCGGACGGGGAAGGTGCGCAAGAGCAGGTCGAGCGTCTGGCGGATGGCGTAGGTATGGGCGTAGGGGCCGAAGTACTGAGTGCCCTTGCGGCGCTTGCCGCGCATCACCACCGCCCGCGGCCACTCCTCCGAGCGGGTGAGGGCCAGGTAGGGGTAGCTCTTGTCGTCCCGCAGGCGGATGTTGAAGCGGGGGCGGTGCTCCTTGATGAGGGAGTACTCGAGCATCACTGCCTCCACCTCGTTGTCGGTGACGATCCACTCCACGGACTCGGCCGCCTCGACCATGGCCCGAGTTCGGGCGGGAAGCTCGGCGGAGAAGTAGTTGGGGACACGCTTGCGCAGCGACTTGGCCTTTCCCACATAGATCACCTTGCCGTGGATGTCCCGAAAGAGGTAGGCGCCCGAGGTCTCGGGGATCTGGGCGGTGGGCGGACGAAGTGCCATGGCGCTCCCGAGTGTACCGAGGGTCCTCTCCCTCCCCCTGCAGGGCTGGCCCCAGCCTCAGGCCCTCAGGAGGATCTGGTCTCGTCTAGCCTTCCATGCCGAGCCGCTGCAGGCCGGTCCCGACGCCGCCGAGAACATGAGCCGCCTGGCCCTCACCCTGGACGACACCTCCCTGAACGAGCTGTGCTCCCGCCTCTGGGAGGTGGTCGAGGAGTTCGCCGACCGGGCACCCGATACCGGCGGCCTGCACTACTCACTGATGGTGGCCTTGCATCGCCAACCGGCCCGCGACGTCGTCGGCGATGACTGACACACCCGCCCACGACACCAGGAGCACCGGAAGGGGCAGACGGCGACTGGGC
>JALYHC010000249.1 GCA_030776765.1 Actinomycetota bacterium
GGCGGCCGCCGAGGCTGCCAGGGCCACCGCCAAGGCTAGGACGAGCCCGACCACACCAGCACCTGCGAGGGCTCTCCGGCATGGACCTCCAAGGTGGCGACGTCCCCGAAGCCCATCTTGCGGTAAGCGCGGAGGGCGGCCTGGTTCTCCGCCCCGACCACCACCTTCACCGACCGGTTCCCCCGCTGGCCCAGCTCCCGCAGCAGGTCGACTCCCAGGCGATTCCCCACCCCCTGCCCGCGCAGCTGCGGAGCCACCGCCATCGAGACCAGCTCGGCCTCCACCCCCACGCCCCCTCCCTGATACCGGAAGGTCTCCCAGGCGCGCCGCAAGTTGTCGGGCCGCACCAGGTGGGGCAGGGCGGCCAGTGCCGCTCGGAGCCCGTGGCGTCGGGCAAAGTGCCGGTAGAAGCGCCCGATGTCGCCCACGCCGGCCACGAAGCCGACAGGGCCGGCGCCCGCATCGGCCACCAGCACCACCCCGTCCTCCCAGCGCACCAGCGCCTGATAGAGCCGCTTCAGGAAGGGCAGGCCCAACCGGGGCAGGAACCCGGTGTCGATGCTCGAGGCATGCAGGCGGGCCAGGACGGCCACGTCAGCCGGTTCGGCGACGCGCACCTCCACCTGCTCGTCCCCAGAGGTGAAGAGCTGGGACAGGCCCTTGCGTCGGGCCACCTCCCGGTAGGTGTCCATGACGATGCGCACCACCTGCCGCTCATCGAACAGCTCCAGGGCCCGCCGGCGCCCCGCCTCGCCCATCTCGGCTCGCAGGTCGGGGTCGTCGCCGATGGCGCTGATGGCGGCGACCAGGGCTTCGACATCGCCCACCCGCACCAGCAACCCGTTCGTCCCGTGCTCCACCACCTCCCGGCAGCCCCGGATGTCGGTGGCCACGATGGGAAGGCCCATGGCAGCCGCCTCCATGGCCGCCCGAGGGAAGCCCTCTCGATGGGAGGGCAACACGAACAGGTCCATGGCCGCATACAGCTCGTCGACGTCGTCGCGCATCCCCAAAAGGCGCACCCCGGCTGCCCGCGCCGCTTCCAACAACTCCTCCGGCAGGGCGTCCGGCTTGTCGGGATCGTGGGGGCCGATACACGCCACCACATAGCGGTCGTCCAGCAAGGCAGCCGCCGCGAAGAGCTCCGGGTACCCCTTCTCCGCCACCAGGCGGCCCACCATCCCCACCAGGACCTGCTCGTCCCCCACCCCGAGCTGGTGGCGCAGCGAGGTTCGCCGGTCGGTCGAGAACCTGGCCGGGTCGAAGCGCTCCAGGTCGACCCCATTGCCCAGCAGCCGCATGCGGCCGGCCGGAGCGATCCTCCACCGCTTCATGAGGGCCAAGTCCTCCGGGTTCTGCACCAGCTCGGCGTCCGAGCACCGGACCGCCAGCGCCTCCAGCCCGTACACCAGGAGGCGCTTGCGCAAGCGGTCGCTCTCGGTGGCATACAGGCCGTGGACGGTGTTGACGATGATGGGAATCCCAGCCAACCGGCCCAGCACCCGGCCGTAGAGGCCCGGCTTGGGGTTGTGGGTGTGCAGGACGTCCGGGCGCTCCGCCCGCAGGGCCCGCCAGAGCTGTCGGGCCGCCCGCAGGTCGGCGGCGAGGTCCATCCCCCTCGTCGAGGCGTCCAGCGGGACGTGGCGGATGCCGGCCTCCTCCAGCTCCTCGACCCATGGACCGGGAGCACTGATGCCGATGCTCAGGCCCCCCTTCTCCAGCACCGCCTGAAGCTGCGGGAAGACCAGGAACCGCAGGCTCATGTCTACCGTGGTCAGGTGGGCGACGCGGACCGGTCCCTCCTTCATCCTCACCCTGGCCCTCGTCCTTGCGCCGTCGGGCGCCGGTCGCGCAGTTCGAGCAAGAGCTGGTGATACCTCTCGATGGAGTGCTCCAGGAGGAACCGGCTCTCGACCAGCCGGCGGGCCTCCTCCCCGAAGCGGCATCGGGTCTCCTCGTCCTGGGCCAGCTGCCGCGCCGCCTCTGCCAACCCTTCCAGGTCCCCGGGGCTCATCAACCTACCCGTCACCCCCTCGACCACCGTCTCGGCGGTACCTCCCACGTCGAAGGCGACGGTGGGGACCCCGGCCGCCCCCGCTTCCAGGACCACTCCCGGCAGGCCCTCGGTGGCCGAGGTGAGGAGCAGCGCATCCGCCCATGCCAGGTGTGGCCTGATGTCGGAAACGGCGCCGGCCAGCTCGACCGCGTCGGCCACCCCCAGGGCGCCCGCCTGCCGCTCGACCTCGCCCACCAGGGGCCCGGTACCCAGGAAGCGAAGGCGCGCCGGGGTGGATGGCAGCAATCGTGCCAGCACCTGCAGGGCGGCTTGCGGGTCCTTCTCCTTCGAGAGGCTGCCCAGGAAAAGCAGGCGGAAGGGCCCCGAGCGCGGCTCGGGCCGGACCTCGAGCAAGGACGCCGGAACGCCGGTGTGGCCCACCTCCACCAGCGCGGGCGGCATTGCGAACTCCTCCACCAGCTGGCGCCGGGTCATCTCCGAGACGGCGATGACCAGGTCGAGCCGGCCCAGCAGCCACCGGTACACGGCTCGGCGGGCGGAGCTGCGCACCCAGTAGGACGGCTCGCCGATGCTGACGTAAGCGAGCGAGGGGCCCCTTCGCCCCGCCACCGCCGACACCGCGTACTGCAAGGTGGACGAGCCGTTGGCCAGCAGCACGTCCGGGCGCCTGGAACCGAGGTGGCGGCGCAAGCCGCGTAGGACGTCCAGGTCGAGGCGCCCCAGCCGGTCGGGGTGCCGAGCGGAGATGGGCCGGGCGCCCACCCGTGCAGAGGCGGGATCGGTGCTCAGCGCCACCAGGTCGACGTCCCATCCCAGACGGCCCAGGCCGTCGGTGAGCCGCTCGCCTTGCACCTCGGCCCCCCGGCGGCGGTCGGTGGTGACGAGGATCGTCATGGTCCCCGGGCCGGCGGGATGGGGAGCGCCCCGAATGGCGCCCCGCGTCTCCCCCCCGATTCTCTCCGGCCTCAATC
>JALYHC010000250.1 GCA_030776765.1 Actinomycetota bacterium
AGACCGGGGCTCTGAGACCTCCCGACGGCACCAGGAGCGTCGGCAGCACGTTACCAGGTCGCTGCGACCGATTGGCGACGTCCTCGAATACGCCCAAGCGGGTTGGATGGTCTTTCCCTGCGAGCCAGGCGGTAAGCGGCCACTCACCACGAACGGCTTCCACGATGCCACCGACCACTAGGAGGTGCTGGCCTCATGGTGGGCGAGGTGGCCGCACGCCAACGTCTGCGCCGCAGTCCCCGGACCGTTCGCCGTGCTCGACGTGGACGGCAAGGCTGGCGCCCAGAGTGTGGCCGACCTGGAGGACCGCCACGGCCCCCTGCCGGCCACACTGACATGTCGGACGGGTGGGGGCGGGTGACACCTCTACTTCCTTCATCCCGGCGGCACCCTCCGCCAGGGGGCCGGCCTGCTCGGTCCCGGGCTCGACACCCGCATGCCGGGTCGGGGGTACGTGGTGCTGCCACCGAGCGTCCATCCAAGCGGGCGGACCTACGAGTGGGAAGACGCCGAGATGCCGGCCGCCCGATGCCAGAGTGGCTGGTGGCTGCCCTGCAGCCCCCTCCGCCTCCCCGAAGGCGTCACCTGGCGGCGGTGGGAGACGTTGACCCGTATGCCCTGGCCGCCCTGCAGGGTGAGGTGGGCGTAGTGATCGCCGCCCCCGAACGGCAGCGCAACGACACCCTCAACGCGGCCAGCTTCGCCTCGGGGACGCTGGTGGGCTCGGGGGCACTGGACGAGTCGACCGTGGCGGACCAGCTCCTCCACGCCGCTCGGGTGGCGGGGCTCCCGCAGGCCGAGGCGGCGCGCACCATCCGCTCCGGACTGCAGGCCGGACGCCGTCAACCGCGCGAGGTGGCACGATGAACGTACCGCTCCCACCACTTCAGCGGGTCGCTTCGCTGGCTGGGGATCTCAGACGACCCCGCCTACCCCGGCGAGCCGGAGGGAAACGGCTGCGCCGAGCGGTGGATCCGCACCCTCAAGGAGCAGTGCCTGTGGGCGCGGGTCTACGAGGACGCCGACGACCTCCGCCAGGGAGTGGCGGCCTTCACCCACCTCTACAACACCGAGTGGCTCATCGAGCGGCACGGGCACCTGACACCCCGAGAGGCCTATGCCGCCTGGCAGGGGGAGGTGGCGGCGTGATAGACATCAGAACTGTCCAAGGAACCTGGTCCGGTTCAGATTGGAGTTCTTTTTTTTGATCGTTGTCATGGAATTCTTCATCTGCGGGGTGTATCCATCACATAGCGATCGGATCGATGGATGGAGTCACCAACTCAAGCCCGGTGGAATCCCTGGAAGCGCTCCACCACGCCACGAGACGACGTCAACGAAAACGGTGATCAAGGCGATGAACGTGAAGAGGAACGCCAATTCCTTACACCTGCCACCGTGGAGGTTCTCTTCCGGCAGTCGTATAGATCGATAGTCCAGGCGTTGGTGCTGGCGGGCGGAGACTTGGCCGCCGCCGAGGATGCCACCCAAGAAGCATTCGCACAAGCTTGGGTGCGCTGGAGTCGCATCTCTCGTTACGACAACCCAGGAGCTTGGGTGCGTCGGGTGGCGATCAACAAGTTGCGTAACGCTCACCGCTCTCGTCTCCGGGGGGAGGCGGCGGTGCAGCGGATGACCTCCGAAGAGGCTTCAGGGCCATCGCCCGCTGAGCCAGAATCGGATCTTGTTCTCGGTCTGCAACGGTTGCCGTACAAGCAACGTCTGTGTGCGGTGCTGTATTACGTGGAAGGTCTCAGCACGGCCGAGGTGGCCCAGGCGATGGGAATATCCCAGGGCTCCGTCAGCCAGCACCTGAACCGGGCCCGCACCGCCCTTCGTGCCTATCTGGAGGAGACAGCATGACCATCGACGAACGTATCGCCTCCGAACTGCGTCGCCATGCCCCCCAGGTGGACGAGCACATGGCCTGGGATCGGATCCAGTCCGCGGCGCCCGCACGGGGGCGCGCCAGAATGATCAGGCTGGTGGCGATACCGGCGGCCGCCCTCGGTTTCCTACTCCTGGGGTTCATCCTGGTTCCGAATTTCTCCTCGGACCTCGCCCCTGCAAGCGATCCCCACCGCCCCTTCCTGGGCACGTGGGTCTCCATCGATGGCGACGGGAGCACCCAGACCATGGTTATCGAAGCGTCGGGAGACGAGACCGTCGAGATCGTGGTGAATGACGACTTCGCCTCGGTGTGCTCGGGCGCCCCCTCGACGA
>JALYHC010000251.1 GCA_030776765.1 Actinomycetota bacterium
GCTCCCACCAGCACCGGGCCGGCCGCCGCCCAGAGCGTGTGCGGGCGGGCGGCCAGCAGCCAGGCCCGGCCGCCGCTCACGGGAGGCGGGGGAACTTCCCGAAGTCGGGCTTGCGCTTCTCCAGGAAGGCGTTGCGCCCCTCCTGGGCCTCCTCGGTCATATAGAAGAGGAGGGTGGCGTCTCCGGCCAGCTGCTGCAGCCCCGCCAGCCCGTCGGTGTCTGCATTGAAGGCCCGCTTGAGCATCCGGATGGCGGTGGGTGACTTGTCCAGGATCTCCCTGGCCCAGGCCACCGTCTCCTCCTCCAGGCGCTCGAGGGGCACCACCGTGTTGACCAGGCCCATCTCCAGCGCCTCGTGCGCGGTGTACTGACGGCACAGGTACCAGACCTCGCGCGCCTTCTTGTGCCCGACGATGCGGGCCAGCAGGGTGGCCCCGTAGCCACCGTCGAAGGACCCCACCTTGGGCCCGGTCTGCCCGAAGACGGCATTGTCGGCGGCGATGGTCAGGTCGCACACCACGTGCAGGACGTGGCCGCCACCGATGGCGTAGCCGGCCACCATGGCGATCACCGGCTTGGGAAGGGCGCGGATCTGGCGCTGCAGCTCGAGGACGTTGAGCCGGGGCACCCCCTGCTCATCGACGTACCCCGCTTCTCCCCGGATGCGCTGGTCGCCTCCGGAGCAGAAGGCCTCGTTCCCGGCCCCGGTGAGGATGACCACGCCCACGCCTGGGTCCTCGTGGGCCTTCTCAAAGGCATCCTGCATGTCGAACAGCGTGGTGGGCCGGAAGGCGTTGCGCACCTCGGGCCGGTTGATGGTGATCTTGGCGATGCCGTCGGAGGTCTCGTAGAGGATGTCCTCATACTCTCCGGCCGGTTTCCACTGTGTGGGCATGATCACTTCCGGGATCGCGTGCAGGGCCGGCAATACTGTAGAGAGCTGCCATGGTGGCGAAGGAGGCGAAGAAGCTGGACTCATTGGCCCGCTGTGCGGCAACCGGCCCGAGTCGTCCTGCCCTGGCCGGCCCGGAGGGCGTCGTCTCATACGGGGAACTGGACGAGACGGTGCGACGGGGGGCGGGCGCCCTACGAGAGGCCGGCCTGAAGCCGGGCGGGCGAGTGGCCATCTGGGGAGGAAACGACCCGCAGACGGTGGCGGCTCTCTGGTCGGTGTGGAGAGCGGAGGGGGTGGCGGCGCCCCTCAACACCCGGCTCGGCCCCCCACAGCTCCGCCGGCAGCTGGAGGAGTTGGACCCTTCGCTGCTGCTGGTGGGAGAGGGCGCCCCAGACCTTACGATGCCATCGCTGCCGATGGGGGACTTGGCCGGTGGGCTACCGGCTCCTCCCGAAGAGGAGGGGGAGCAGGAGGTGCGCTGCATCCTTCACACCTCGGGCAGCACGGGAGGTTCCCGAGCGGTTGTGCTGACCCGGGAGAACCTCGAGTCCTCGGCGGAGGCGTCGGCGGCGCTCTTGGGAAACGGCCCCTCCGACCGCTGGCTGGCCGTGCTTCCCCTCTACCACGTGGGCGGCCTTTCCATCTTGTGGCGATCGGCCCGGGAGGGCGGGGCGGTGGTGCTCGAGCCCCGCTTCGACGCCTCTCGGGTGGCGGGGCTGCTGACGCAGGGTGAGGCGAGCCTCGCCTCGGTGGTCCCCACCATGCTCCATCGCCTCCTGGAGACCCACGGCGGGCCCTTCCCGGAGGTCCGGGCGGTGCTGGTGGGGGGAGGACCGGCCCCGCCCGGCCTGCTGGAGCGGGCTCTCGACGCCGGGCTGCCGGTGCTGCCCACCTACGGGATGACCGAGACGGCCTCCCAGGTGGTCACCATGCCTCCGGGGGAGACGGGGGTCCGGCCCGGCTCATCTGGCCGTCCCCTGCCCGGTGTCGAGCTGCGCATCCTGGGGGAGGACGACCTTCCGGTGCCCGCCGGCCTGGTGGGCACCATCGAGGTGCGGGGGCCCATGGTCTCGCCGGGTTACCTGGGGGAGCCGCCCCGGCCCCGCGGTAGTTGGTTCCGGAGCAACGACCTGGGATATCTGGACGGGGACGGGTATCTCACCGTGACCGGCCGGGTGGACGACGTGGTGATCACGGGGGGCGAGAA
>JALYHC010000252.1 GCA_030776765.1 Actinomycetota bacterium
CCGCCAGGCTCACCAGGGTCCGCACCCCGAAACCGGAGCCGCCCTTCGACTGATAGTGCTCGTTGTCGCCCCAGCGGGCCGGACCGGCGATGTCCAGGTGCACCCAGGGGCGCCCATCGACGAACTCTTGCAGCAGGAGGCTGGCGTTGATCGCCCCGCCGTAGCGCCCGCCCGTGTTCTTCATGTCGGCCACCTCTGAGTCGAGATTCTTGCGATAGTCCTCGGGGAGCGGCATCGGCCAGACCCGCTCACCTGCCCGGTCGGCCGCCGCCTTCACCTGCTCCGCCGCCTCTTGGTCGTTCGACCACAGGCCGGCGATCTTGTCGCCCAGCGCCGTCCGGCACGAACCGGTCAGGGTGGCCACGTCCACGATCAGGTCGGGCTCCGCCTCGGCGGCCAGCGCCAAGCCGTCGGCCAGCACCAGCCGCCCCTCGGCGTCTGTATTGAGCACCTCGATGGTCTTGCCGTTGCGAGCGCGCAGCACATCCCCAGGCCGCTGTGCCCCGCCCCCGGGCATGTTCTCGGTGAGTGGGGTGATGCCCAGCACCTTCACCGGAAGGCCCAGTCCGGCGATAGCCTGCACCGCCCCGTACACCACCGCCGCTCCCGACATGTCGGTCTTCATCGGCTCCATGGCGCTGGCGCTCTTGATGGAGAGACCTCCGGAGTCGAAGACGATCCCCTTGCCGACCAGGGCCAAGAAGGCTTGCGGCTCGTCGGGCTCGTACCACAGCTCCACCAGGCGGGCCGGGTTCTCGGCACCCGCCGCCACTCCCCTCAGCCCCCCGAAGCCCTCCGCCTCGATGGCCTCCTCGTCGTACACCTTCACCCGCAGGCCCAGACGGCGGCCTATCTCCTCCGCCCTCCCGGCCAGAACCTCTGGCGGCTTGGCGGCCGCCGGCTCGTTGATCAGGTCCCTGGCCAACGCCACCGCCTCGGCGATGATGCGCCCCTGCTGGGCCTCTTTCATCATTTCTTCCGGCGGGTCGCCCAGCAGGTGGAGGCGCCGGGTCTTGCTCGGCTTGGGCTGGGAGCGGTACTTGTCGAAGCGGTACTGGCCGAGCAGGAAGCCTTCCGCCACCGCCCGGGCCGATCCCTCCACCTGCAACAGATGAAGGGTGGTGGCCACCTCGACGAACTGGTGGGTGCGCCGGCCCAGCCAGCCGGCCGCCCGGCGCAGCTCCTCGGGGCCCGCCTGCGATCCCACCCCCACCAGGAGCAGCGTGCGAAAGGGCACCCGGTCGGTGGGGACCGCCACCACCTGGCCCACCTGACCGGAGAAGTCCTGGAGGTCGAGATGCCCCGGCAGCCAGTCGCCCAGCCTCTCCACCGCCCAGGGCGCCCCGGGGCCCCACTCCCGCCCCGCCAGCACCGGGACTGCCAGGGCCTCGCCCGACTCCTCCTCCAGAGGGCCTCCCGCTACCAGCTCGATCACCGGCCGTCCTCGATGCGGGAAGGCTGCCACTCGCCCTCGGCGGCCCGAGCCAGCATGTAGACGTAGTCGCCCAGGCGGTTCAGGTAGGGGATCACCTGGCTGCCCTCCAACATGCCGGCCGTGGCGCAATCGACCGCCCGCCGCTCGGCTCGGCGGATGACGGTGCGAGCCAGGTCGAGGGTCGCCGGCAGGCGGGCCTGGCCGGGCACCACGAACTCCCGGGGCAGGCCCACTTCGGCCTCCACCTCGTCGATCCAGCCCTCCAGGCGGGCCACCATCTCGACGGTGGGGCGGCTGACCCCTTCCTCCAGCTTGTGCCGGTTCTCGGGGCCGGTGGCCAGCTCGGCGGCCACCACGAACAGGTCTCGCTGCAGGGCCAGCAGGCGCTCGGCCAGCTCCCCGGCAGCTTCGGCCCGGGCCAGGCCCAGGGTGGCCACCGCCTCGTCGACGGTTCCGTAGGCCTCCGGGGCCAGGTCGGCCTTGGAGGTACGGCCGCCGTAGAAGAGGCCGGTGGTGCCGTCGTCGCCCTTCTTGGTGTAGACCTTCACGGTCAGGCGAGTCTATTCGAGGTCTTTCCCGCTCCCGCCTGCGGAGGG
>JALYHC010000253.1 GCA_030776765.1 Actinomycetota bacterium
GGGGGTGGCCAGGGCGACGGTGCCGGCCACCACCGCCGCCAGTAGCGAGCCGCCGTAGAAGATGTTGGTGTCCATGGGGATACCGGGAGATAACTATGACGGACCGTAGTATAAGTGGCTCGCTGCCCACCACCCAGCGGGGCTGGGGCCAGCGGCGCCACCCCCACGAACCAGGCACTGTCGGCCTTCTCGGCCGCCTCTGCGGTGCCGATCTTGCCGCCCACCTCCCCAAAGGCGCCCGAAGCCGGTGAAGGCGGCCCGGGCGATGCGGCCAGGCCCACTCACGACCCGGCCCAGGTCCCTCCCGGAGGGAAGCCACTTGATGACGTCGGCACGGTTGTCCAGGCCCGCTCGCTCCTTACTGCGGCGTTACACTGAGCGCCGGTTGCGACGGTGCGTAGGAGGTAACAGCAGGATGAGCGGCCCTCAGCGAGCACCGGACCCGAGCTCCCTCTCAAGGATGGGCGAGCTCGAGGCGCGGGTGATGGAGATGCTCTGGGAGCGGGGTGGGTGGACGACGCCGGGGGAGGTGCAGGAGGCGCTCACCCCCGAGCGTGACCTCGCCTACACCACGGTGATGACCGTCCTGGTCCGGCTGTGGCAGAAGGGCTTGCTCGAGCGGCACCGAGACGGGCGGGCCTATGCCTACCACCCGGTCGAGAGCCGGGAGGAGTGGGCGGCCCGCCGCATGGGACAGCTGTTGGCGGCCGCCGGCAACCGGTCCCAAGCGCTGGGCCATTTCCTCCAGGCCCTCGGCGCCCCAGAACGGGCCCAGCTCCGGCGCTTGCTCAAGGTCGATCTGGACCGGTGATCGTCCTCCCGCTCTTCATGGCCTTCCTCCTCCTTGCCCTGCCGGGCTGGTCCCGGCCCCTGGGCAGGCGGACGGATCCCCGGCACTGGGCGAGAGCGGTCACCGCCGCTCTGATCGCCGGCCTGGTGGCTTTGGAGGGGACGCTGGCGCTGCTGGCGGCCCCCACGGTGCTGCGGGCGCTGGGCGCTCCGGGGCTGGCCGCCATGTGCCAGCGGGTGCTGGAGACGATCGTCCCCGCCTCCCCGATCACCGGCTGGGCGGCCGGCGCAGTGGCGGCCCTCCTGGCGGGAGCGTTCGGCTGGGGGATCCGGCAGGCCCGGGGCGTGGAGCGGTCCCTGCGGGTGGAGCCTTGGCTGGGCGACCACCACGACCGGGGCGACCATCACCTGGTGGTCCTGCCGACCGGCGAGCTCCTGGCTCTCAGCCTGGCGGGGGAGCCCGCCCAGGTGATGGTCTCGGAGGGCTTGATGAAGGCGCTCTCCCCGGCCCAGCTCGAGGCGGTGCTGACCCATGAGGAGGCCCATCTGCGCCATGGCCACCGGCGCTACCTCCTGCTCGGGACGGCCGTCCAGCAGGCCCTCGGCTTCCTCCCCTTCGTACGCAGGAGCGTCGCCGCCCTCCGGCTGGCGATCGAGCGGTGGGCAGATGAGGAGGCTGCCGCCGCGGCGCCTGGGGGGCGGGCGGCGGTGCGACAGGCGCTGGGTGCCCTGGCGACGGCTGCGGTGGCGCCCGGGGTGGCCGCCTTCGGATGGGCCGATACGGTGCTCGAGCGGGTCCGGGCACTCGCCTGCCCGGAGGGGCCTGAGGAGGGCCAAGGGGTCCTGGCGTATGGGCCGGTGGTGGCGCTGGGTCTGGCGGTATTGGCGTTCTGGGGCGTTTGGCTGGGGGCGGCTGGCTCTGCTCTGGCGGCCGGCCCGCTCTGTCTCGTGTGACCTGACCAGCTGCGGAATGCGTCCCGAGAAGCCGATGGCTACACCGTGACCGGGCTACCCCTGCGTCCATCGCCGGACTCGTCGGTTAGGGCAACCGCCGTCGCGAGCGAACGATTGCTTCCAGAGTGGCCGGGTCGCCTCTCCAGTGCTCAAGTAGCACGCTCCGTTCCGCTCGCCTCAGCACGTGACGCAGCACGAGTGCCGCCACGATCGCATCATCCAGGGGTCCGGCGACGGGGACGAACTCGGGGATGAGGTCGATCGGAGAGGCAATCCAGACGACCGCGAACCCGAGCCAGAGCTTCGAGCTTCGAGGCACCCTGGGATCACGAAGCAGCCCCCGGAAGAGAACCAGGAGGTTCGGGACCAATGTCGCAAGCTCGCGTGCCTTCGAACGCTGACCAGCAGCAACGAGCACCAGAATCGCAACCAGCCAAACGCCGACCGCGACGATGAGCGCGAAGACCAACCCGCGGCCCATAGCAGCAGGCTACGGCACCTCGCAGGCCCCGCCTCGGCCGCCTCATCCCTCCCTGATCTCCACTGGCGTGCGTAACCCGCCGCAACGGCGCCGGGGGGGAACCCTTCAGCCCGGCAGTGGGCCCGTTCCCGACACGGCCGGGGCGGGCTGGGCCGCGGGGGAGGTGCCCTGGGCGAGAGTCGGGTCGAGCGCTCGGATTCGCCGGGCGTTCCAGACGAGGGAGCCGACCAGCGCCGCCACCGCGAAGGGGAAGAACCAGCTGCGCAGGGCGATCAGGGCCAGGGTGAACTGCGCCCCCAGCACCAGTACCACCGTGGGAACGCAGCAGGCGAACCCGGTGAGAAAGCCCGGCAGGGCGCCGAGCAGGCCGCCGAAGGCCCGGCGGCGGCAGACCCGGGCGGTACGAAACACCTGGAGAGCGGCCGCCACATTCACCCCCACCAGGAACCCGAGGAGGACGCCCATGGCGATGTTGAGGGGTGAGA
>JALYHC010000254.1 GCA_030776765.1 Actinomycetota bacterium
ACCTAGTGGTGGCCATCGACGACGGGTCCGGGTGGAGGGTGATCGGGGCCGATCTGCCCACGTTCGGAAAAGGTCCCTGGTACGGGCCGTCCCCCCGCTTCGTCCTGGTGATCGGCTCGGATGCTCGGCCCGGCGAGGACCCGCTCGCGCAGAGAGCGGACAGCCTCCACATCCTCACCGCCGTTCCCGAGCAGCGGGCCGGTGCCATCGTCGGGATTCCCCGGGACTCCTGGCTGGCCTCTCCTTCCGGCGGCCGAACCAAGATCACCAACATCCTGGCGAGTCACGGACCCGGTGGAATCCTGGCCACCGTCCAGAGCCTGAGCGGCCTCCCGCTGGAGGGTTACCTCATCACCGGATTCGGGGGCTTCGTGGACCTGGTCAACGCCTTCGGGAGCGTCCGGGTGGAGGTTCCCTTCGGCATGTCCGACCGAGCCTCCGGGGCCTTCTTCGAAGCCGGTGAGCAGGACATGCACGGCTGGGACGCCCTGGCCTTCTCCCGCAATCGCCACATCGGAGGCGGGGACTTCACCCGCTCCCTGCACCAGGGGGTGGTCATCAAGGCGGCGCTCGGGCAGATTCAGCAGGCCGGCATCGAGAACCTGCCTCGCAATCTGGCCATACTCACCCAGTTCGTGTTCACGGACTTCAGTCTCGAGCATCTGACCAGCCTCGCCGCCACCAGCTATTTGCTGGACCCCGCCCAGGTCCCCAACGTGGTGGTGCCCGGCTCGGTCGGCTCGGTGGGAGCGGCCAGCGTCGTGTTCCTCGGCGATGGGGCCCAGACGGTGTTCGCCGACCTGGCGGACGGGACGCTGACGCCTCCACAATGACGGAGGACCCCGAGAGGGAAAGCGAGTCGACGTGATCACCCAGTGGGTTCGCGCCAAGCGGACACTGGTGGGACGTCCCCTCTCCACGACCGAGCTCGAGGAGCAGCTCCTACCGAAGTCCCTGGCCCTGCCGGTCTTCGCCTCCGACCCGCTCTCCTCGGTGGCCTATGCCACCGAGGAGATCATGCTGGTGCTGGCCCTGGCGGGGGCGGTGGCCTTCTCGCGCCTCATCCCCATCTCCCTGGCCATCGCCCTGCTGGTGATCATCGTGGTGGCCTCGTACCGCCAGACGGTGCGCGCCTACCCACAGGGAGGGGGGGCGTTCCTGGTCTCCCTCGACAACCTGGGCCTGCGGCCCGCCATGGTGGCGGCCGCCGCCCTGCTCACCGACTACGTGCTCACCGTGACGGTGTCGGTGGCGGCGGGAGTGGCGGCCATCACCTCGGCCGCCCCGGCCCTGCTGGACTGGAGAGTCGAGCTGGGCATCGCCTTCGTGCTGCTCGTCACCGTGGCCAACCTGCGGGGACTGAAGGAATCGGGCACGCTGTTCGCCATCCCCACCTACGCCTTCGCGGCCACCGTGGGGGTCATGCTGGTCACCGGCCTGGCCCGCTGCCTGGACGGAGGCTGCCCGCAAGCCGCCTCCTCGACACTGGAACTGGAGGCCGAGGTGGGCGCCCTGAGCCTCTTCCTGGTCCTGCGAGCCTTCGCCTCCGGGGCTACCGCCCTCACCGGCATCGAGGCCATTGCCGATGGGGTGGCGGCTTTCCGCCGCCCCCAGTCTCGCAACGCCGCCGCCACCCTGGGCATCATGGGGGCGATGTCGGTCACCATGTTCCTGGGGATCGGCACCCTCAGCCGGCTCTTCGGTGTGCGCATCAGCGAGGAGACCATCGACGAGTTCGGGACGGTGATCTCCCAAGTGGGGAGGACCGCCTTCGACGGAGGGATCGGCTTCTACGTCCTGCAGATCTTCACCACCGGCATCCTGGTGCTGGCCGCCAACACCGCCTACCAGGACTTCCCGCGGCTGTCGGCCATCCTGGCCGGGCACAAGCTGATGCCCCGCCAGTTCCGCAACCGTGGCGATCGGCTGGTCTTCTCCAATGGCATCATCATCCTGGCCCTCTTGGCCATCTCCCTGCTGATCGCCTTCGACGCCGAGGTGAGCCGCCTCATCCAGCTCTACGTGGTAGGGGTCTTCACCAGCTTCACCCTCAGCCAGAGCGGCATGGTACGCCGCTGGCTGCGCACCCGGGAGCCGGGCTGGCAAAGGTCAATTGTCCCCAACGCCATCGGGGCCGCCACCACCGCAGTGGTGCTGGTGGTCACCGCAGCGGTCAAGTTCGTCCACGGCGCCTGGATCGTGGTGGTGGCCATCCCGCTCTTCGTGGGGCTGATGGAGCTGGTGCGCCGTCACTACCGCTGGGTGGCCGATCAGCTCCGGCTGCAAGAGGCCCGGCCTCAGGTGCTGGCCCGCACCCGGGCCGTGGTACTGGTCTCGCACACGGGCGTGGCCACCCGGCGGGCCATCCAGTACGCCCGCCTCATCTGCACAGACGGGGAGGAGGTCAAGGTGGTGCACGCGCGGGAGCCGGGCGACGACGACCTGCTCGACACCTGGGACCGCCTCTACCCGGACCTCCC